>DATNGU010000197.1:0-4133 GCA_035605775.1 Solirubrobacterales bacterium
TCCGAGCGCCACGGCCGCACGACCCTGATCCTGTTGGCGCTGATCCTCGTGCTCGGCTTCGGCCTGCGCGCCTACCGGGTGGTGGAGCCGCTGGCGACGCCCGGGGACGACGCGCGCGCCTACTACGCGCTCGCGAAGGCCCTCTACGAGGAAGGCAGCTACGGCGGGCCGGAATTCGACGACGCCAGCGATTGGTCGCCGGGGGCGCCGCTGCTCTACGCGGCGGCCTTCTACGCGACCGGCGGGGCACGGGAAGGAACGGCGCGGATTGTCGAGTTGCTCGTGCGCCTGGGGGCGATCGTCGTCGCCTACCTGCTCGGGCGCAGGATCAACTGCCGGCCCGCGGGGCTGATCGGCGCTCTCGGGGTCGCTGTCTACCCGCCCTTCATCCACTCGACCGGGGCGCTGTTCAGCGAGCCACCGGCGATCTTCACCCTGCCGGCGGCAGTCCTCGTCTTCCTCTGGGCAAGCGATCGGCCAGCCGCTTGGCGATGGCTCCTGCCGGGGTTCCTCTTCGGGCTGACGGCGCTGATCCGCCCCGAGTACCTGCTGGTCGGCGTTGCCTTCGCGGCCCTCGCCGCGATCAGGGTTGGCCTCGAGCGCGGCTGGCGGGCGAGCCTCGCCGCCGCCGGGCTGCTCGTCGTCGCCTTGCTGGTGCCGATCGTCCCCTGGACCGTTCACAACCAGGTCACCCTCGACCGCACCGTGCCGATCTCGACCGGCGGCGGCAAGGCGCTCTACGTCGGCACCTTCCTGCCCGCCGACGGCGAGTACCAGCGAGTCAAGGCGCTGCTGGTGCGGCGCTACCTGCACCGCGACCTCGAGCCCGGCTCCGACGCGCTCGAAGCAGTCGACCCGACGCCGCTCTTCGACCGGGTCGCCGCCCGCTACCCGGACCTGCCGCGCGACTCCGCCCTGGGCAAGATCGGCAAGCAGAACTTCTCCAAGTACGCCGGTGAAGACCCGTTCGGCTATGCGGCGATGACCGTGCGCAAGGTGTGGCGAATATGGAGCGCCGGTATCGCCGAAGCGATGGGCAGCACCCTCGGTCGCATCGTGCAGGTGCTGATCGTGTTGCTCGGGCTGGCCGGGCTGGGTGTGCTCGCCTCGCGCCGTCGCTGGTGGGATCTGGTCGCGATGGCGACCTCGATCGCCCTCGTCACCGCCGTCGGCGCCGCCTCGCTGGCCGCGCCGCGCCGCAACGAGATCCTGATGGCACTTGTCTTTCCCCTTGCCGGCGTAGCCCTGGCTCGGGTGGGTGCGGCCATATCCTCCAGCGGTTCATGGTCCCCCAAGCCGGAATCTTCCCCCCAGAGCTGACCGCGCTCCGCGCTGCCGGTCTGCTGATCGCCGCGGCGATCGTCGCCTTCGCCCTGCTGCGCCGTCGCACCCTGCGCAACGTCGACGTGCTGATCCTGCTGGCGGCCGGGCTCGGCCTCGCGATCGTCTCGGGTACCGAGCTGACTGACAAGCTCCTCTCTACCTTTTCCTTCGAGAAGGGGAACGGCGGCCGCATCCTCGGCCTTGCGGTCTTCTCGATCTTCATCCTTTTCCTGCTGGTCTTGCGGGCGCTCTCGCAGGCGTCGCGCAACTCGCGCCAGCTCTCCGCCGTCCTCGAGGGCCTCGCCTGGGAGGAGTTCCGCCAGGCGAAGCTGCCCGAGCGCTTCCGCGGCCGGATCGCGATCCTCGTCCCCGCCTACAACGAGGCCGAGAACGTCGGCCAGGTGCTGGAGCTGATGCCGGCCGAGGTCTGTGGCATGGAGACCGCGGTGCTGGTGGTCGACGACGGCTCCCGCGACGGCACCGGCGACGTCGCGGCCGAGCACGGCGCCGCCGTGGCCCGCCACGTGATCAATCGCGGCGGCGGCGCGGCGCTGCGGACCGGCTACAGGCTGATGGTCGACTCGGGCGCGGAGGTGGTCGTCACCCTCGACGCCGACGGCCAGCACCTGCCGTCGGAGATGGAGCGCTTGGTCAAGCCGGTCCTCGAAGGCGAAGTCGACGTCGCGCACGGCTCCCGCGTGCTCGGCGAGGCCGATGGCAACCACTTCGCTCGCGAGCTCGGCATCGTCTTCTTCAACCGCCTCGTCTCCTTCATCACCCGGACCAAGGTCAGCGATTGCTCCAACGGCTATCGCGCCGTCCGCACCACCGTCCTGCCCCAGCTCGTGCTGCGCCAGGAGCAGTTCCACACTTCCGAGTTCATGATCGAGGCGATCAAGCGCGGGATTCCCGCCAAGGAGGTTCCGGTCACCGTCGCCAAGCGCCTGCATGGCCACTCGAAGAAGCCGGCCGTGGTCCGCTATGGCCTCGGCTTCGCCAACGCGATCATGCGGACCTGGCTGCGCTAGCCACACGCCTGGGACGGAATCGGCCGTTGCGAGCTCCGCGACGGCCGCGTGATCGATGCGATCGGGCGCTGGAGCACGGCGGCGATCCAGGCTGCCCTGGGGGTTCAGCCGGCTGCTTGATCAGTCGGCCCCAACCGCGTGGACGACAAGGCGTTGCGACCTGCTCGGACCGGTGGGGTTTCCCGAGGGAAGGAGCGCCTTGAAGGTTGACCGGGCACTGGTTCGACGATGGAAGCGGGCGGTGCACTCGCGATCGAGACGTTTCGTGGCGACCCGCTTTCCTCCCCGCTGTAGCTGCACGCGGTCACCGGCATGCCCCGCGCACGGTGAGACGCGCACGGTGAGGATCAGCCTGAGCCAGTCCCCTAGCCTGTGCTTCCGGATGTTTAGAAGTACGCGTGCCCGTTGGCGCTGCTGTGCGCTAACCGGCGCAGTCGAGGCGGGCAGGATGGGCAGGAGTTTGGAGCAGTCCGCGGGGGCCCCGCCTTTGAAGCGGTACACCGTCCCGCCTTGTGAAACCACGTAGACCCTCGCGCAGGAGTCCTCGCCGAACGAGACCGGCTCGGTGACGTTGAGGCCCTCGGATCGGTCGTCCGTGACCAGGCCGCCGGCGACTTGTGGCAACGCCAGCGAGCGGATGTCACCGGCGCAGAAGTCCGCGTACAGATAGCGGCCATATAGGCCGTCAAGGCTCGGGTCGCGAACCACGTAACCACCCGTGATTGCGCAGCCATGGGCTTTTCCTCCGCCTGGGTTGGTGTGGGGATAGTCGAAGATCGGGTCGGTGAAGCTGCCAGCCCCGGGGCAGCTCCCTGGCGCGCTCGGATAGGCGAAGAAGCCCTCGCGGCAGTTCCAGCCGTAGTTGGTACCGGCTCCTCCCACGGCGCCCGCCGCCGGGCTCGCCGCCTGGTCGACCTCCTCCCGCTCTTCTTGGCCGACGTCGCCGATGACCATGTCCCCATTTGCCCGATCGAAGGAAAAGCGCCAAGGGTTTCGCAGGCCGTAACTCCAGACCTCGTCACGACCGGTGCTCGTGGCGAACGGATTGCCGACGGGGATTCCGTAAGCGGGCACCGTGCCAGGGTGCGGGTCGATTCGAAGCACCTTGCCAAGCAGTGATTCGAGATTCTGACCGTTGCCCGACGGGTCCCCACCGCCACCCCCATCCCCGGTTGAGATGTAGAGATACCCGTCTGGGCCGAACTGCAGCTGGCCACCGTTGTGATTGGGGTTGGTCGCGTGGCCGATCTGGAGGATCGGCTCACGCTGTATCCCACCGGCGCCCTGACGGAAGGCGTCGATGTGGATGTCGCCTTCATCACCACCGGCAGCCGCCGTCCCGGTGTAGGCCGCATAGAAGCGACCCGTCGAGCCGAAATCAGGGGCGAGCGCGATCGACAGTAGGCCGCGCTCGCTTACGCAGCAGCTGACCAAGGAGGGGGTCAGGTCGGCGAACTCGGAGACGCTCCCGCCGGAGTTGACTTCGATCACCTTGCCTTGGCGCTCGGCGACGAAGAGTCGGTCGGGATTGCCAGGGTCAGAGGTGACGAAGATCGGCCGATCGAAATCGCCGATGGGATCGAGCGTCGCAGCCGAAGCGCCTCCTGCGCAGCAGAGCAGAAGGGAGATGGTCAGCAGGGCGAGCTTCACGACCAGGCTCTACCCGAACCGGCGCACCTCTACCCCACTCCCGGATGACGGACCTGAGCCGGATCGGGCAGGTAGAGGTCGGCGCCGCAACGGGGACAAACCTGGACGTAGAGCTTGACCGCCTTGCGGCAG
>DATNGU010000198.1:0-3453 GCA_035605775.1 Solirubrobacterales bacterium
TGAGATAGCTGTGGAGCTGAGTCGGGCCAACAGCGAGCGACGGGCGACGGAGCGGGAGGTCGACACGGCCGCCGAGGCGGCGCGGCACGAGCTTCCCGACGAGCTGCGCGAGGCGCCGGCGCTGGTTCTGGCCGGGGAGGGTTGGCACCCCGGGGTGGTCGGGATCGTTGCTTCGAGGCTGGTCGAGCGCCACAACCGGCCGGTGATCGTCATTTCGCTCGACGGTGAGGGGGAGGGGCGTGGATCCGGGCGCAGCATCCCGGGCTTCGATCTTCTGGGCGCCCTGGAGGCTTGTGCCGAGCACCTGAACGGGTTTGGTGGCCACAAGGCCGCTGCCGGCTTGCAGCTGAAGGCCGAGAACCTCGATGCTTTCCGCGTCGCCTTTGCCGCCCACGCCGCGTCGGTGCTGGGCCCGGAGGATCTGCGTCGAACCGCGCGGATCGACGCGATGGTCGGTGGGGCCGATCTCGGGCTCGACTTGGCCGAGGAGCTGCAACGGCTGGCCCCGTTTGGGATGGGCAATCCTGGCGTGCGGTTGCTCGTCCCTTCCGCACGCGTGCGCGACGTGCGCACGATGGGCGAAGGCAAGCACGCGCGCTTCAGTCTGCACAGCGGCGCCCATCGCGCCCTCGGGGTCGCCTTCGGTCGCTCGAAGCTTGGGGTCGGGGAGGACGACCCTGTCGACGCGGCGGTGCGGCTCGAGGTCAACCGTTGGAACGGCTCGGTCGAGCCGCGGCTGGTGCTGAACGAGCTGTACCCGCGCCCAGCGAGATCCGGTGGCGAGGACGCAGGCGTGGACGAGGAGTGGTGGCGGCGCTTCGAGGCGGAGTTGGGGGGGGACCTCGCCGGGTGGCCTCCCGGGACTCCTCCCGAGGGAGATACACGCACCTTGCTGCGGCCGCGCAGCTCGCCGGCTGCGGTTCTGGCCGAGCTGACGTCATCCGGGGACGGCGTCGTCCTCGCCGTGGTTGCCGATCGCGAGCGCCGGGCCGCGCTGGCCGACGCCCAAGTCCAACTGGCGGACACCGCCGCACTCGAGGCCTATCCTGGGCTTGCCGATGGCTTCCAACATGTGGTGCTGGTCGACCCTCCGCCTTTCGCCCACCTTGAGAGCCTGGCCACCCGCAGCACGGCCGATGGCGGCTACGCCCACCTCGCCTGGGGGCAGGCAGAGCACCGCTTCGCCCTTGCCATGCTCGATGAGCAATACGCTCGCCGCTCGGTCCTGATCGGGATGTTCAGAGATCTCCGGACGGCGGGGGAAGTGAGTGGAGCGGGGCTGCTCGGAGCCCTGCGCGGCAGCGGCCCACAACCCCGCAGCGCAGAGGCTGCGGCCCGCTGCCTGCGCGTCCTGATCGAGCTGGGGCTCGTGCAGGGTTCGCCTGATGGAGGTGACGGCAGCGTCGGCGTCGTATCCTCCGAAGGGACAGAACTGGAGCGCTCGGCCGCGTTCCGCGCCTACAGCGCTCGCCACCAGGAGGGCCTGCGATACCTCAAACGACGCAAACAGCCCTAGAGCAACGCGAGCTTCTCGGCGACCTCTTTTCCGTGCTCGAGGAGTTCGACTCGGCGCCCGCGAGCGAGGCGGAGGCCGACGGTGACACCGCGGTTGCGGTTGAGGTAATCGACCGTACCGCCGTGACGCGAGCCTTCGATTTCGCTTGCGACCGCCATGCCGACCAGCTGCGCCGCTCCGGAGACGAGTTCATCACCCACCCGGTGGGGGTCGCTCAGATCTGCGCCGGAATGCGACTCGACACCGAGACGCTCTGCGCGGCGCTCCTGCACGACACGGTCGAGGACACCAGCGCGAGCCTGGAGGAGATCCGGGTCGAGTTCGGCGAGGAGATCGCCCAGTTGGTCGACGGTGTCACCAAGTTGACCGGGATGACTTTCGAGAGTCGCGACGAGCGGCAGGCGGAGAACTACCGCAAGATGATGGTGGCAATGGCCACCGACGTCAGGGTGATCCTGATCAAGCTGGCCGATCGTCTCCACAACATGCGCACCCTGGGCGCGCTGCCGAAGCAGAAGCAAACGGCGAAGTCGCGCGAGACCTTGGAGATCTACGCGCCGCTCGCTCACCGGCTGGGAATCCACGCAATCAAGTGGGAGCTGGAGGACCTCGCCTTCGCGACGCTGCACCCACGCAAGTACAAGGAGATCAAGCAGCTCGTCGCCCAGCAGCGCGATGAGCGTGAGGTCTACGTCAACGAGGCGGGCGAGTTCCTCGGCGGGGAGCTGAACGCGGTCGGTATTGAGGCCGAGATCTCCGGCCGCGCCAAGCACTTCTACTCGATCTACACGAAGATGACGAAGAAGGGGCGGGAGTTCAACGAGATCTTCGACCTGACCGCGATGCGGGTGATCGTCGGCTCGGTCAAGGACTGCTACGGGGCGATCGGCGTTATCCACTCACTCTGGAAGCCGCTGCCCGGCCGCTTCAAGGACTTCGTCGCGATGCCGAAGGCCAACATGTACCAGGCGCTGCACACGACGGTGATCGGGCCGGAAGGCAAGCCGCTGGAGATCCAGATCCGCACCGGGGAGATGCACAACCTCGCCGAGTACGGAATCGCCGCTCACGTCGTCTACAAGGAGGGCGGTGGCGGCGACCCCCAACGCGAGAAGATGACCTGGCTGCGACAGCTGATCGAGGCCGAGGGCGAGCAGGATCCGGCTGAGTTCCTCGAGTCGCTGAAGGTAGATTTGTTCGAGGACGAGGTCTTCGTCTTTACCCCGAAGGGCGAGGTGAAGAACCTCTCGGCTGGCTCGACCCCGCTCGACTTCGCCTACGCGGTCCATACCGACGTCGGCCACCGCTGTGTCGGCGCCAAGGTCAACGGCAGCATCGTCCCCCTGCACTACCAGCTGCGCTCAGGCGACATCGTCGAGGTACTGACCGCGAAGCAGAACCGGGGGCCCTCCCGTGACTGGCTGAAACTGGTGCGAACCAGCCGTGCCCGCAACAAGATCCGTGCCTTCTTCAGAGAGGAACGGCGCGAGGACGCCGAGCAGAAGGGCCGCGACGCGCTCGAGGAGGCGCTGCGCAAGCGCGGCTTGCCGATGCAGAAGCTGGCGATGTCGCCGCTGCTCGCGCAGGTGATCCGCGAGATGGGCTTCCGTAAGGCAACCGACTTCTACATCGCCCTTGGCCAGGGCAAGATCTCGACCAAGGCGGTCGCAAACAAGCTCATGCAGCGCCTCAAAGCGGGAGGGGCGGTCGAGGAGGAGGAGCCGCTCGGGCTCGAGGGCGCCCGCGAGGACAAGGCGCGGCGAACCAAGGATGCCTCCAACTACGGGATCCGCGTCAAGGGTGCCGACAACGTCGCCGTACGGCTCGCCAAGTGCTGCCGCCCCGTGCCGGGCGACCAGATCGCCGGCTACGTATCCCTCGGTCGTGGCATCACCATCCACCGTGCCGACTGCAAGAACGTGAAAGCGTTGATGAAG
>DATNGU010000199.1:0-7152 GCA_035605775.1 Solirubrobacterales bacterium
ATCTAGAAGCGCTCCGTCGGGCGACACCGAGGTGCCGGGGTCGAGGCGGAAAGAGGCGGAGCTGCCGCTGGCCGCCTCCGCCTTCGCTGCCAGCAGCAGCTCGCCGAGCCTGGTCTCGGCGCCAAGACCACTGCAGGTGCCGACCCGCACCGCACGCCTCACGCCCAGCTTCGCCAGGTCCGCAAGCACCAGCGCTGCGCTGGGCCCACCCATTCCAGTTGCCTGGATCGTCAGCGCGTCACCGCCTGCCGTCCGCCCCGAGTAGCCCCACAGACCACGCGCATGGTTGCTCATCTTCGGCTCCTCGAGCAGGGCTTGGGCGAGCAGCAGCGAGCGGCCAGGGTCGCCGACCAGGATCGCATCGGTCGCGAGTGGGGTCTTGGGCCGCAGTCGAATGGGCACGGCAGATGACCCTATTGCCACTTGTGAGAGATGCGCGTCCAAGATTTCCTCCAACGGTCCAAACACATTCGACGACCCCATTCATACCTTGGCGACATCGCCAAATGAGCCTCGACAGGGGGCTCCCAAACCGCGACCGCCAGAGCGTGCTCCGGCGGGCTAGGAGGAATCGGAATGAAAAAGAGGCTTTTGATCGCAGGCCCGGCGGCCGCGATTGCCTCGCTCGTCCTGCCGGGCGTTGCCTTCGGCGCTGAAACGCCGATACTGGAAACGCCAGAGGCGAGCATCAACGCGATGTGGGTGATCGTCGCCGGCGTGCTCGTGATGTTCATGCAGGCCGGCTTCCTGTTGCTGGAGGTCGGATTCTCGCGAGCGAAGAACGCTGGGGCGGGGGTCGCCAAGGTCCTCGTCAACTTCTCGATCGCATCGCTCTGCTACTGGGCGGTCGGCTTTGCGCTCGCCTTCGGCGGGCTCGGCGAGATCGCCGGGACCCACGGGTTCTTCCTAGATGTCGGCTCGTCGATCGAAGAAGCCGGCAAAAGCATCCCGTTCGTCGAAACGTATTCGATCAGTCCGGCCGCGTTCATGTTCTTCCAGTTCGTGTTCTGCGCGGTCTCATTGGCGATCGTCTGGGGCGCCACGCTGGAGCGGATCAAGTTCGGCGCATACGTGATCTACGCGATCATCTTCAGCTCGGTTCTGTACCCGGTGCTGAGCCACTGGATCTTCGGAGGTGGCTGGCTGCAGGTGAACGTCGGCATGCAGGACTTCGCCGGGTCCACGGTGGTCCACCTGATCGGAGCGACCGGAGCCTTTGCGGCATTGCTGTTGCTCGGCCCGCGGATCGGCAAGTACACGAAGGACGGCAAACCGCGAGCGATACCCGGGCACTCAATGCCGCTGGTTGGCCTCGGCGTTCTAATTCTCTGGCTCGGCTGGTTCGGCTTCAACCCCGGCTCGACCCTGGGCGCGATCGGTGGTCGCTTCGCCGAAGTGGTGGTGGTAACCAACCTCGCCGCAGCAGCCGGCGTGGTCGCCGCGGTGGCGATCATGTACCTGAAGACGAGGACGATCGACATCGGCATGGCCGGCAACGGCGCGATCGCCGGCTTGGTCGCGATCACCGCGCCTTCCGGCTATGTCGAGTACTGGGCGGCGCCGATCATCGGCGCGATCGCCGGCGTGGTTGTTGTCTACGGAGTGTTGGCGATCGAGAAGATCATCGACGACCCGGTCGGTGCCACCTCGGCACACGGTTTGGCGGGAATCTGGGGAACCCTCTCCTGCGGGATCTTCACCTCGCCGCGCCTGGCCGAATTCAACGAAGTCGGCGACCCGGGCCTTTGGTACAGCGGCTCGTTTCATCAGCTCGGCGCCCAGGCGCTCGGCGTGGGGGTCGCCTTCGGTTGTGTGTTCATCGTCTCCTACGGGATCTTCTTCCTGATCAAGAAAACGATCGGGTTGCGGGTAAGCGCCGAGGAGGAGGACGCAGGGCTCGACATCTCCGAGCACGGGATGTACGGGTATCCGGAGCAGTTCATCCCGCAACCGGAGTACTCGACGGGCTTGCAGCTCGGTGGTGCGCCACCGCCTACCGGGACGCCCGCGGCGGCGGGTGTCAGCCAGATGACCGCGACCGAGTCACACCAGGAGGTTTGAGCGCATGAAAAAGGTAGAGGCGTTCATCCGCCACGAGGCGTTCGAGCCGATCCGAGCTGAGTTGCTCGACAAAGGGTTTCCTTCCCTGTCGATCCTCGAGGCCAAGGGCTCGGGCCGTCAGAAGGGGATAGTCGAGCGGTACCGCGGCTCGACCTTAACCATCAGCGTCCGGCCGAAGCTGAAGCTGGAGGTGGTAGTCGAGGACAAAGACAAGCCACTGGTCGTGGAGACGATCCTCAAACACGCCCGCACCGGCGAGGTGGGAGACGGCAAGATCTTTGTCTTGCCGGTTGACGAGGCAATCCGAATCCGCACCGGCGAGGGCGGCGAGCCGGTCCTGCAAGCGCACGAGGACGCGGAGATTCCCACCTGAGGGCGCCTGACCGGCGCATACCTGCGTCCTCGGTCGCTCGCGTGCAGAGCACGCCACGCTCCCTGCGTCCTTGGTCTGCTTGGTCAGGTGCCCTCAGGCACAGATTTGAAAAGGAGGGGGCGGCGAAAGCCGCCCCCTTCGTCGTTAGCCTCGACTGCTCATGGTTGACGAACGCATCTCCCTGAGTGAGGCCTCGCGCCGCTCGGGCGTGTCGACGAGCACGCTCAAACGCTGGGCGGCGGAGAAAATCGTGCCGGTGCGGCGCGGCCGCTGGACTGCCGCCGCGGCGGCACAGGCGCGGGTCGTGGCGCGGATGCGAGAGCGGGGTCACTCGTTGGAGGAGCTGAAGCGGGCGGGCCGCGAGGGCAGGCTCGCCTTTGGCTTCGTCGAGGAGCTCTTACCCATCCCTACCGAGCAAGTCACGGTGGAGCAGGTGGCGGCCGAGACCGGGCTCGAGCCGGAGCTGATCGAGCGCATCTTGGACATCCTCGGCACGCCCCTCGATCGCGAGCGCCTGCTCAGCCCGGAGGACGTCAAGGCGCTGCGCCACTGCGCCCGCGTTCTGGCCGCTGGCTTCCCCCTCGTCGCCTTTCTGCAGCTGGTCAGGGTTTATGTACAGTCGATGCGCCGGATCGCTGACGCCGAGGTGCGGCTCTTCCATCTCTACGTGCACGAGCCGATGATTCGCGACGCCCTGCCCGAGCTGGAGATCGCTGAGGAGATGGGTGAGCTGGCGGCGGACATCCTGCCACTGGCGGCGCCACTGACCGAGTATTTGCATACGCGCTATCTGCGCTACTTCACCGAACAGGATGTGGTGGGGCACATGGAGGCCGACTCGGAAGCGATTGCCTCCCATCTGGGTCAGGTACCCGTGACCCTCTGCTTCATCGACCTCACCGGTTTCACCCGCTATACCGAGGAGGAGGGTGACCTGGAGGCACTCGACGTGGTCGAGAATTTCGTCGAAACGGTCGAGGCGACGCTGCCACCGGAGGCGACGGTCGTGAAGACGATCGGCGACGAGGTAATGGTTGTCTCGCCCGACCCTGCTTCCTTGACTGAGTGGGCGGTCGGCCTACTTGAGCGCTTCCCCGAGCGGCCGCGGCCGCGGGTCGGAATCCACCATGCGAACGCGGTCTACCGCGACGGCGACTACTTTGGCACCCACGTCAACCTCGCCCACCGCGTAGTTGGCAGCGCCCAGGCAGGCGAGGTTCTCGTCACCGATCGTGTTACCGGGTCGCTTGAAGAACGCGGCCTGACCTGTGAGCCGATCGGCGAGGTAAACCTGAAGGGGTTCCCGGCCCCAACTCCACTCTTCCTCATCCGCCAGGCCTCGGCCTGAGTCCGGCCTACACTCGCCTCTATGACTGGTGAAGGCATGATCGAAGTGGTGCGCGAGGGCGGCTTATTGCCGGCCGGGACGCCGCTCGTCGCGATGCTGTCAGGGGGTAGGGACTCGGTTTGCATGCTCGATCTGGCCGTGCGACTGCTGGGGGCGGAGGCGGTCACGGCTCTGCACGTCAACTACGGGCTGCGCGACGACTCCGACGCCGACCAGGCCCACGGCGAGGCGCTCTGCGCGGAGCTTGGGGTGCGCTTAGAGGTCGAGCGGCCGCGGCGGCCCGAGGGCCCCGGCAACCTGCAGGCTTGGGCGCGTGATACCCGTTATGCGGCAGCGGCTCGGCTGGCGCTGCGCGAGGATGGGTTGATTGCAACCGGGCATACCGCCGACGACCAGGTCGAGACGATCCTCTACCGCCTTGCCTCCTCGCCGAGTCGCCGCGCCCTGCTCGGGATGCGCCCTCGCGACGGCAAGCTGGTGCGGCCGCTACTCACCTTTACTCGCGAGCAGACGACGGCCTACTGCGAAGAGCGGGGGCTCGCTTGGCGCGACGATCCGACCAATGTCGAGTCGGCCTACGCGCGCAACCGCGTCCGCCACGGCCTCGTCCGGGCGCTGGCTGAGGTCCATCCCGCGGCGGCGCAGAACGTGCTGCGCACCGCGGAGCTGTTGCGCGACGAGGCGGAGGTACTGGACGAGCTGGTCGCCGCCGAGCTCGATGGCTCGAACGGCTCGCCGCGCGGAACGATCGAGCTCGACCGCCTCGCGGAGTTGCCGCCGGCGCTGCGCCGCCTCGTCGTCCAGCAGCTCGCCGATCGCGTCGCCGGCCGCCCCGTCGCCGGCGCCGCCCGCCATGCCGATGAGGTCGCCTCCCTGCGCCGCACCGGCACCGCCATGCTCGATCTGGGGGGCGGCGTCCGCGCGATCGCCGAAAGCGGCACGCTGCGTGCCGAGCGCTGATTGACCGGCGCTCTATATCTAGACTGCCGCGGGTGAGGACCCGATGAGCGAGCAGGTGATCGGCGAGACCCTGGTCTCCGGTGAGGATCTGCAGCGGCGCGTTGCCGAGCTGGGCAGGCAGATCAGCGAGGACTACGAGGGGCGCGACCTGTTCATGATTGGCGTGCTGAAGGGAGCGGTGATTTTCCTCGCTGATTTGATGCGCCATCTCGACGTTCCCTGCGAGATCGACTTCATGGCCGTCTCCAGTTATGGCTCCCAGACTGACTCCTCCGGCGTCGTGCGGATCCTCAAGGACCTCGACGCCCCGATCGAAGGGCGGCACGTCCTGATCGTCGAGGACATCATCGATTCTGGCCTCACGCTCCAGTATCTGATGCGCAACCTCAACGCTCGCGCGCCGGCCTCACTGGAGGCCTGCGCGTTGCTGACCAAGCCCGATCGCCTGCGGGTCGACCTCGAGCCCCGCTACGTCGGCTTCCGCATCGCCGATCGCTTTGCGATCGGTTACGGGCTCGACCACGCGCAGCGCTATCGCAACCTCGACTACGTCGCTGCGTTGGAGGAGTAGATGCTTGGGAATGGTCATCCAATGAAGCCAGGCGCGGAAACCGCCCTGGTACGCTGAATTTCCCCGTGAGACGTTTCTTTAAAAGCGCAGCGTTCCCAATCCTGCTGGTGGTGATCCTCGCTTTCGTCGCCCAGCGTGTGATCAGCCCCGGGCCGAGCACGGAAGCGCCCTCCTACAACGAGTTGGTCAAGCCCGAGACCGGTCTGATCGCCACTCACCAGATCAAAGAGGTGACGATCAACACCAAGGACAACACGCTCGACGTCAAGGAAAAGGGTGAAAACGGCGAGAGCTTCTCGACTGGCTATCCGCCGAACACCGAGCAGACTCTGCTCGACGAGCTCGAGCAGAACAACGTCAAGACCACCGTCAAGGGCACCGGTGGCTCCAGTTTGCTCTCGCTGCTCACCTACATCCTGCCCTTCATCCTCTTCTTCGGCTTCTGGATCTTCCTGATGAACCAGATGCAAGGCGGCGGCTCGCGCGTCATGAATTTTGGCAAATCGAAAGCGAAGCGGATGTCAGTCGACGCGCCGAAAATCACCTTCCGCGACGTGGCCGGGGTCGACGAGGCAGTGCAGGAGCTACAGGAGATCAAAGAATTCCTCGAGAACCCAAAGAAATTTCAGGCGCTCGGCGCTCGCATCCCAAAGGGCGTCCTGCTTTACGGCCCCCCCGGCACCGGTAAGACGCTGCTGGCCCGCGCCGTCGCCGGCGAGGCCGGCGTTCCCTTCTTCTCGATCTCCGGCTCGGACTTCGTTGAGATGTTCGTCGGCGTCGGCGCCAGCCGCGTCCGCGACCTCTTCGAGCAGGCCAAACAGAACTCCCCCTGCATCATCTTCATGGACGAGATCGACGCCGTCGGCCGCCATCGCGGCGCCGGCATGGGCGGTGGTCATGACGAGCGCGAGCAAACGCTGAACCAGCTTCTGGTCGAGATGGACGGCTTCGAAATGAAAGACAACATCATCTTGATCGCCGCCACCAACCGCCCCGACATTCTCGACCCGGCGCTGCTGCGGCCGGGCCGCTTCGACCGCCAGGTCGTCGTCGACCGCCCCGACCGCAAGGGCCGCAAGAAGATCCTCGAGGTCCATACCCGCGGCAAGCCGCTCGCCAAGGCAATCGACCTCGACGCGCTGGCTGGCCAGACCCCCGGCTTCACCGGTGCTGACCTCGCCAACTTGATCAACGAGGCGGCACTGTTGACCGCCCGCCAGGGCCGCCGCGAGATCTCCATGGAAGAGCTGGAGGAGGGGATCATGCGAGTGATCGCAGGCCCGGAGAAGAAGACCCGGGTGATGAGCGAGAAGGAGCGCTTGATCACCGCCTACCACGAGCTCGGCCACGCCATTGTTGGCCACTTGCTGCCCAACTGCGACCCCGTTCACAAGATCTCGATCATCAGCCGCGGCCAGGCGCTCGGCTACACGATCAGCCTGCCGACCGAGGACAAGTTCCTCACCAGCCGCGCCGAGCTGACCGACACGATGGCGATGACCTTGGGTGGTCGCGCCGCCGAGGAGATCGTCTTCGGCGAGATCACCACCGGCGCCTCCAACGACCTCGAAAAGGTGACCGAGACGGCGAAGCAGATGGTGATGCGGTTCGGCATGTCCGAGAAGCTCGGCCCGCGCGTGTTCGGCCACGACCACGGCCAGCCCTTCCTGGGCCGCGAGTTCAGCTCCGAGCCGGACTACTCGGACGAGATCGCGCGCGAGATCGACGACGAGATCCGGCGCATCGTCGAGCAGGCCCACGAGCGCGCCCGCGAGGTGCTCGGCGGCAACATCGACGAGCTGAACCGGATGTCGAAGATCCTGATGCAGTACGAGACCT
>DATNGU010000200.1:0-7081 GCA_035605775.1 Solirubrobacterales bacterium
AGCTGTCGGCGAATCCGGCCGCCTTCAGGTGGCTCTCCACGTCCTTCCCGGCGGCGCCGGCGAAGACGACGAAGACCGCGACGGCCGCGAGGACAAGCTTGGGGTGCTTCCAGGTGAGGTCGGCGATCCGGTTCATGGGGCGGCACCGTACCAGATTCCAAAGTATGCGCTTTGAAATTCAAATTAACGCTGCTACCATCGGTCGATGTCGCGCCGCGAATACGACCAGTCGTGCAGCCTTGCCTGCGCGCTCGACCGCATCGGCGAGCGCTGGTCGCTGCTGATCGTCCGCGAGCTGTCGCTCGGGCCGCTGCGCTTCTCCGACCTGGATCGGAACGTGGGAGGCGCGCCCACCGACGTCCTCACCAAGCGCCTGCGCGACCTCGAGGGTCACGGCATCGTTCGCCGTCGCGAGCTCGACCCGCCGGCGACGGGGGTCGGTTACGAGCTGACCAGCGTCGGCTGGGCGCTGGAGCGGCCGATGCTCGAGCTGGGACGCTGGGGCCTGCACTTCGAGCGCGTCGACGACGTCGTCAACCTCGCGCCCACCTCGCTACCCAACGCGATCCGCGTCATCGCACAACCCCCGCCGGATGCCCGCCTGACCGTCGGTCTGCGCAGCGGCGGGCAGGCATACTGGCTGCGGATCGAGGACGGATGGATCGCCGCCGGGCGCGGCGAGGCGGAGGATCCCGAGCTGACCCTCGCCGGCGAACCGGCCGACGTTCTGGCAGCCTTGATTGTCGGTGAGCAGGGGGTCGAGGTCGACGGTGACCGCACGGCTCTAGACCAGCTCCGAACGATGGTCGTTCTGCCAGACCGTTTGCGTGAGACGGCGCTAGCTGCGGTCGCTTAGGGTCCATCCCGGTAGGGGTGGAACGTCTTGTACTTTTTCCGCGGCGACGTTCTCGGACGGTCGCCGACACTGTCTTCGGAAAAAGTTAAGTGGAACCCCTGCCGGGATGGACCCTCAACGCAATTCCGCCGAGCTCTTGCCGAGCAGCTGGCGGGCGACGATCAGCAGCTGAATCTGCTGGGTCCCCTCGAAGATGTCGAGGATCTTGGCATCGCGCGCCCACTTCTCCAGCAGCTCGTTCTCGCCGTAGCCGACGCTGCCGCAGAGCTCGACGCAGCCGAGCGACACGTCGACGCAGGTACGCCCGGCCTTCGCCTTCGCCATCGAGGCCTGCAGCGAGTTTGGCTTGCCGTTGTCGGCCATCCAGGCGGCCTGCAGGGTCAATAGCCAGGCGGCCTCGTAGTCGGCCTCCATCTCCAGGAAGCGCGCCGCGGCGGCGTGCTGGGAGAGGGCGGGGGTGGAGTAGTCGACCTCGACCCCGGCCTCGGCGAGGCGTTTGCGCGTCTCTTCCAGCGCCGCGCGGGCGACGCCGACCGCCATCGCGGCGACCAGCGGTCGCGTGTTGTCGAACGTCTGCATCGCCCCGGCGAAGCCCTCCTTGACGTTGACCTCGGGGCTGCCGAGTAGCGCTTCTTTCGGCACCCGGCAGCCCTGCAGGGTGAAGTTGGCGGTGTCGGAGGCGCGGATCCCGAGCTTGTGCTCGAGCCGGTCGAGCTTCAGGCCGGGGTTGTCCCGCTCGACGATGAACGACTTGATCGCCGCCCTGCCGACGGAGCGGTCGAGCGTCGCCCAGACGACGATCAGGTCGGCGCGGTCGCCCGAGGTGACGAAGATCTTCTCGCCGTTGAGGACGTACTCGTCGCCGTCGAGCTCGGCCGTGGTGCGGATCGAGGCGGAGTCCGAGCCGGCTTCCGGCTCGGTGATCGCCATCGCCGCCCACTTGCCGCCGTACTGCTTCAGCTGCTCGTCGGTCGCGACCGAGGCGATCGCCGAGTTGCCGAGCCCCTGGCGCGGCATCGAGAGCAGCAGGCCGACGTCTCCCCAGCAGAGCTCGATGATGCCGAGCACGGTCGAGAGGTTGGAGCCGTTGCGGTTGCCCTCGTCACCGTCGCTGGACTCGCGGCGGACGCCGGCCGCACCGGCGCCACCGATATCGGAGCCCTCGTTCATGCCGTCGATCAGCGACGCCAGCATGTCGAGCTCTTTCGGGTAGGAGTGCTCGGCCTCGTCGTACTTGCGCGAGATCGGCCGGAAGACCTCGGTCGCGACCTGGTTTGCCTGGCTGGTAAGCGGCTTGAACTTTTTCGGTATCTCGAGGTTGATCATGTCTGCCTTTCGCTTCGAATCTCGGCGGGGCCTAGACGAGCAGGGCGCCCTCCATCACGCCCGCTGCTCGAAGGTCGCGGTACCAGCGCTCGACCGGGTGCTCCTTGACGAAGCCGTGGCCGCCGAGCAGCTGCACTCCTTCGGAGCCGATCTGCATCCCCTTGGTGGCACAGAGCCGGCGTGCGATCGCCGCCTCGCGGGCGAACTCCTCGCCGCGGTCGGCGCGGCTGGCCGCCCGGTAGGTGGCGAGGCGCATCCCTTCGCTCTCGATGCCGATGTCGGAGACCGCGAAGGCGACCCCCTGGCGGTTGGAGATCGGTTCGCCGAAGGCGGTCCTCTCGTTGACGTATGGCATCACGTAGTCGAGGACGGCCTGTGCGGCGCCGGTTGCGAGCCCACACCAGGCGACCCGCGAGCGGTTGACGCACTCGAGGTAGTCCTCGGGCTTGCCCTCGCCGAGAACGGCGCTCGCGGGGACCCGCACACCCTCGATCAGCAGGCGGCCGGTGGTGGCTGGGCGCAGGCCCATCGCCGGCTCGTCCTCGACCGAGAGGCCCTTGGCTCCGGACTCGACCAGGAAGAGGACCGGACCGATCCCGTCGGCCTCGGCCGCGATCAGGAAGAGCTCGCACTCTTTGGCCCGGGCCAGCAGCGACTTGGCGCCGTCGAGGACCCACTCCTCGCCGTCCTTGCGCGCCTTCGTCTCCAGCTTCAACGGGTCGAAGAGCGGTCGCGGCTCGAGGATCGCCAGGGCGGCGGCGGGGACGTCCTCGCCGGTGAAGGCCGGGAGGTAGGTGGCCTCCTGCTCGGCGCTGCCCCAGTGGCCGATCGCGGTCGCGACGGCGCCGGGGGCGAGCGCCGCATAGGCGATCCCCATGTCGCCGTGGGCGAGCGCCTCGCCGATCAGCACGCTGGTCACCGCGGCCTGCTCGTGCATGACGCCGCCGAGCTCCTCGGGGACGCCGAGCATGTTGACCCCGAGCTCGGCGGTCTGGTCGAGAAGCTCCTTCGGCGTCGTGCGATCGTCGTCGGCCTCGAGCGCGGCGGGCCGGATCTTCTCCGCGGCGAAGGCGCGGCCGGCCTCCAGGAACATCTGCTGCTCGTCGTCGGGGGCGAGGTCAAACAGTCCCTTGGACTTGCCTTTCGCTTGCCGCGCCGGTTTGCCCAGCTTCTGCGCGGCCTTGAAGGTGCGACCCGCAGCGGTGGCGGAGCGGAACCCGTTCTTGGTGCCCTGGAAGAGGGCGCGCTCGACCTGCTTGCGAATGCGGATCCGGTCGAGCAGGTCCGAGCCGGCGAGGCGGTTGAGCGCCCGCAGGCCGAAGCCCATGCCGCGCTCGGCCACGCTCCTGTCGGTGTTGGCCGTCGTCGTCATCGTGCTTTCCTCCCGGTCGTGGCTTTCTTGGCCTCGAGCGGCGCTACACGGCCGTCGAGATGGGGTATCTGGCGTTTGGCGTCGCGCACCGCGAAGGTGGTCTCTTCGCCGTCGGTGGCGCTGGCGAGCTCGACCCGCCCCGGCAGCAGGATCGGCTTGCGGAAGCGGACGTCGACGGCGAAGGCGTCGGGAAGGCGGCTGTCGAGCGCCGCCAGGCAGCGGGCCTTGGTCCACATGCCGTGGGCGATCGCAGCGGAGAAGCCGAGTGGCTTCGCAGTCAGCGAGTGCATGTGGATCGGGTTGCGGTCGCCGGAGACCGCCGCGTAACGGCGGCCGAGGTCGCCGCCGAGCTTCCACTCGGCACTCGGGGGAACGTCGGTCGGCAGCGCGGCAAAAGAGTTCTCAACGCTGGTCTCGCCGTCGCCACCGCCGCGGCGCAGCATCGTGCTGACGCTCTCCCAAGCCTTTTCGCCGCCAACGGTGACCTCCGTCAGCAGCGAGAAGGTGCGTCCCTTCGGGTGCGGCTGCAGCTTGGTCGGGCGGACGCGGATCGTCATCTCCTCACCGAGCCCGATGCGGCGGTGCTGCTCGATCCGGTTCTCGAGATGAACCAGGCCCACCGCGCCGAAGGGGAAGCCGCCGTCGGCCATCACGGCCATGTGCAGCGGGAAGGCGAGCACGTGCGGGTAGGTGGGGGGGAGGTGGTCGTGCAGGGTGAAGCCGCAGACCCTGTCGTAAGCGGCGACCGCGGCCGGGTCGGCCTCGACCCCGGCAAGCTCCAGATCGAGCTCTGGGATCTCGCCGCCACCGCCCGGCACGAACGGCAGCAGCGAGGCGCCGGGGATCATCGGCGCCGCGGCGCGGGCGTAGAGCGGCAGGATGCTGGGCGCGCTGTTGAGGGTCCGCGTCGTCATCTCAGGCTCCGAGCAGGCTCTGGCCGCAGACGCGGACCGTGTTGCCGTTAACGCCGGTCGAGGCGGGGCTGGCGAACCAGGCGATCGTCTCCGCCACGTCGACCGGCAGGCCTCCCTGGGAGAGGCTGCTGAGCCGCCGGCCCGCTTCGCGCGGCCCGATCGGCATCGCCGCCGTCATCTTCGTCTCGATGAAGCCAGGGGCGACGGCGTTGATCGTCGCGCCGCGGCCCGCCAGCTCGGGCGCCATCGCTTCGACCATCCCGATCACGCCCGCCTTCGAGGCGGCGTAGTTGGTCTGGCCGGAGTTGCCGGCGATCCCCGACATCGAGGAGACGCAGACGATGCGGCCATTGGCGGCCAGCAGCTTGCCGTCGAGCAGCGCGTCGTTGATCCGCTCCTCGCTGGAGAGGTTGATCTCCATCAGCTGCGCCCAGCGCTCTTCGGGCATCTTGGCGATCGTGCGGTCTTTGGTGACGCCGGCGTTATGGACGACGACGTCGACGCCGCCGGCGAGATGCTCGGCGATCCGCTCGGGGGCGTCCTCGGCCGTGATGTCGAGGCCGATTGGATGGGCGCCGTCGAGCTCGTCGGTCAGCTTGCGCAGCTCGTCGACTGCTTGGGGAACGTCAAGTCCCACGACTTCGGCACCATCGCGGGCAAGGATTTGAGCGATGGCTGCGCCGATGCCGCGCGAGGCACCGGTGACCAGCGCGGTCTTGCCGTCGAGTGGGCGCTCCCACTCGATCTCCGGCGCCGGCGCGACTCCGGCGCCGATCCGAACCACCTGGCCCGAGACGTAGGCCGAACGGGGCGAGAGCAGGAAGCGCAGGGTGGAGGTGAGCTGATCCTCGGCCCCCGGGGAGACGTAGACGAGCTGCGCGGTCGCGCCTTTGCCGCCGATCTCCTTGGCCAGCGAACGGGTGAAGCCCTCGAGCGCCCGCTGGGCGGTGGCGGCGCGGGTCGAGCCGGCCTCTGCCGGTGCGGTCCCGAGGACGACGACGCGGCCGCTGCGCTGCAGCCGGCCGACCGCCGGGTAGAAGAAGCGCTGCAGCTCGACCAGCTCGGTCGAGTCGGCGATCCCGGTGGCGTCGAAGACGAGCGCCTTGGCCCGGCCCTCGGCTCCGGCTCGTTCCGCCTTGATCTGGTCGAGGAAGGCCGAGAGCGTGGCGCCGACCCGGCCGCCGGGTGCGGCGCCGGAGAGGACCGGCCCGGAGACCACGGGGGCTCCCGCCCGGTAGCGGTCGAGGCTGGCGGGCTGGGGCAACCCGACCTGGCGGGCCAGCGTGGAGACGACGGGCGCGTTGACTATCTGCGAGTAGCGGTCGCTCACGACTTCGTTCCTCCGGCGCTCTCGAGCACCGCGACGACGCCTTGGCCGCCGGCGGCGCAGATGCTGATCACGCCGCGGCCCTTGCCGTCTTCGTGCAGTTGCTTCGCCAGCCCGGCGACGATGCGGCCGCCGGTCGCGGCGAAGGGGTGAGCGGCGGCGAGCGAGCCGCCGTTGACGTTGAGCTTTGCTCGGTCGATCGAGCCGAGCGGCTTCTCGCGACCCAGCTTCTCCTTGCAGAAGGCGGGGTCCTCCCAGGCCGCCAGCGTGCAGAGCACCTGGGCGGCAAAGGCCTCGTGGATCTCGTAGTAGTCGAAGTCCTGGAGCCCGATCCCGGCGCGGTCGAGCATCGTCGGCATCGCGTAGGCGGGGGCCATCAGCAGCCCTTCGCGCTTGTGGACGTGGTCGACCGCGGCGGTCTGCGCCTCGGTGATGTAGGCGAGGATCGGCAGGTCGCGCTCCTTCGCCCACTCCTCGGAGGCGAGCAGGACGGCGGAGGCGCCGTCGCTGAGCGGGGTCGAGTTGGCCGCGGTCATCGTCCCCTGGGGGCCGCCGAAGACCGGCTTCAGCTTCGCCAGCTTCTCCAGATTGGAGTCGGGGCGCAGATTCTGGTCGCGCTCGAGACCGAGGTAGGGGGTGAGCAGGTCATCGAAGAAGCCGCGCTCGTAGGCGGCGGCGAGGTTTTTGTGGCTGGCGACCGTGAGCTCGTCCTGGGCGGCCCGGTCGACGCCCCATTCGGTGGCCATGATCGCGCAGTGCTCGCCCATCGAGAGGCCGGTGCGCGGCTCCTCGTTACGGGGGATCGAGGGCACGATGTGGCCGGGCCGGACAGCGGTGAGGGCGCGCAGCTTGCCGGCGGTCGAGCGCTGGCGGTTCGCCTCCAGCAGCGTCTCGCGCAGCTGCTCGTTGAGGCCGATCGGCGCGTCGGAGGTGGTGTCGGCGCCGCAGGCGATGCCGGAGTCGATCTGGCCGAGGGCGATCTTGTTGGCGACGAGGATCGTCGTCTCCAGGCCGGTGCCGCAGGCCTGCTGGACGTCGTAGGCGGGGGTCTCGGCGGCGAGGCGGGTGCTGAGGACGCTCTCGCGGGTGAGGTCACGGTCGCGCGAGTGCTTGAGGACGGCGCCGCCGGCGACCTCGCCGAGCGTCTCGCCCTCGAGGCCGTAGCGGTCGATCAGGCCGTCGAGCGCCGCGGTCAGCATGTCCTGGTTGCTGGCGTGCGAGTAGACGCTGTTGGAGCGGGCAAAGGGGATCCGGTTGCCGCCGACGACGGCGACTTTGCGGGTTTT
>DATNGU010000201.1:0-9321 GCA_035605775.1 Solirubrobacterales bacterium
GCAGCCCCACCTCCGCTACGCGTTGGAGGTAGCTGCGGCCGGTGGTCACAGCCTGCTGATGGTCGGCCCGCCGGGTGCCGGCAAGTCGCTCGCCGCCAGCCGACTGCCCTCGATTCTGTCGCCCTTGGGTTCCGCTGAGGCGCTGGAGGTGGCGCGAATCGCCAGCGCCTGCGGCCGCCTCAACGAGAGCTTCGGCGGCGGCCGGCCCTTTCGGGCGCCCCACCACACGGTCAGCCCCGCGGGTGTCATCGGTGGTGGCAACCCGCCGGGACCGGGCGAGGCGACGCTCGCCCATCGCGGTGTGCTCTTCCTCGACGAGCTCTGCGAGTTCCGCCGCGACACCCTGGAGGCGCTGCGGGAGCCACTCGAGAGCGGCTGGGCCGTGATCTCACGCGCCGGAAGCCGTCGACGGCTGCCCTGCCGCTTCATGCTTGTCGCCGCCTCTAATCCTTGTCCCTGCGGGCGCGGGGAGGCTGACCCGGAATGCAGCTGTCCGCCGCTCGCGGTGCGGCGCTACCAGGGCCGTCTCAGCGGCGCCCTTGCCGATCGCCTCGACATCCTCGCCGCGATTCGCCAGCCGAGCGCAGAGGAGATCGGCGGCCCGCCGGGAGAGCCTTCCGCCGCTGTCCGCGAGCGCGTCGCAGTTGCACGCGAGCGCCAGGAAAGACGGCTTGGCTCAGGACGCTGCAATGCGGAGATGACCCCGAGCGAGGCACGGGAATGCGCGCTCGGCGACAGCGCCGCCGCATTGCTCGCCGAGTCCTACACGCGCCGCCGACTCAGCGGCCGCGCTCACGACCGGGTGCTGCGTCTGGCTCGGACGATCGCCGACCTCGCCGGTACCGACGCGATCGAGCGCGAGCAGATGGCGCAGGCGCTGCAACTGCGAAGGAGAGACCGTGACTGACGATTCGACGCCACACGCTTGCCCCGATTGCCTGCGCCGTTCGCGGCTGCTCGCCCACCTGGCCCCCTACATCGAGAAGATCGCCACTGGCGCCCCAGGCTCGCGCTCGCCGGAACTGCTCCGCCTCGGCAACGAGGATCTGGCCGAGGTTGCTGCGCCGAAAGTCGCAACTCGGATCCTGGCCCAGGTCGCCGCGACGTCCGAGCGCCGGTTGGCGGCCGAGCTCACCGAGGCGGGATGCTGGGGATGCTGTCAGCACGATCCACGGTTTCCCTCGGGGCTCCGCGACGCGCCTGACGGGCCCTGGGCGCTGATCGGCAGAGGCGATCCGGCGCTGTTGGAGCGGCTGGTGCCGGATGGCGCCGTGACGGTGGTGGGGGCGAGGCGGGCGAGCACCTACGGCCGCGAGGTTGCTCGGGATTTGGGGCGGGAGCTCGCGAGAGCGGGCCTGGTCGTGGTCAGCGGCCTCGCCTTTGGCATCGACGCCTGCGCTCATCGCGGCGCGCTCGAATCCGGTCTGACCGTTGCGGTCCTCGGCTGCGGGGCCGGGGTGTCCTATCCGGCGGCCCACCGCTCCCTCTGGCGGCGGATCGGTGAAAGCGGCCTCGTCCTCTCCGAGCTGCCGCCGAGGACCGGCGCCTGGCGCTGGTCCTTCCCCGCCCGCAATCGGATCATGGCGGCGCTGTCAGGGATGACGGTCGTGGTGGAGGCGGCGGCGCGCTCGGGCTCGCTGATTACAGCCGACCTCGCCGCCGACCTTGGCCGCGACCTCGGTGCCGTGCCAGGACCGGTTGGCTCGCGACTCTCGGCTGGGCCGCACAACCTGCTGGCCGGCGGCGCCTGCCTGGTGCGCGACGCACAGGACGTGCTCGACGCGATGCTTGGCCCCGGGGGCCACCAGATCGAGCGGTCAGGTCCGCCTCTGGAGCCGCGGCAGCGGGGCGTCTTGGAGGCGCTCGAGCTGGGTGCGGAGACCGGCGACGCGGTCGCCGCGGGTCTGCGCCTATCCGGCGCCGAGGCCGCGGCGGCGCTCGCCGACCTCGAGTCGCTCGGCTACGTCAGCTGCTCTCTCGTCGGCGTCTACACTCGGACCCCGCTGCAGCCACCCGCCGACATCTAGGCTGCTGGTCGTGACCGAGTTTCGCGTCCCCACCGTTCTCTCGATCGCCGGCTCAGACTCCGGCGGTGGCGCCGGCATCCAGGCCGACCTCAAGGCCTTCGCCCGTTGCGGCGTGCACGGAATGACCGCGATTACCGCGATCACCGCCCAGAACACGGTCGGCGTCAGCGCGGTGGAGGCGGTCTCGCCGGCGACGATTGTCGCTCAGGTGCGCGCCGTTGCCGAGGACATCGGTATCGACGCAGTGAAGATTGGCATGCTTGGCACCCCTGACACGGTCGAAGCCGTGATCGAGGCGCTCGACCATGTTGGCGATGCACCGGTCGTCGTCGACCCGGTAATGGTCGCCGAGAGTGGCGCCGTGCTGCTCGACAAGGAGGCGAAGACGGCGCTGGTCGAGCGACTGCTGCCGCTGGCGACCGTGGTCACCCCGAACATCCCGGAGGCGCGGGCGCTGACCGGCGGCGGGGAGGACGACTCGCAAGAGGATCTTGCGCGCGAGGTATTGGCTCTGGGGCCGCGAGCGGTGGTGGTTACCGGTGGTCACAGCGAGCGGGTGGTCGATCTGTTCTTCAATGGCTCCGAGGCGGCGCCGATCGAGGGCGAGCGCTACGCGAACGATGCCTCCCACGGCTCCGGCTGCACCCACTCCTCCGCGCTGGCGGCCTTCTTGGCTCGGGGCGAGACGCCGCTCGCCGCCGCCCGCAAAGCGCGGGTGGTGGCCTCGGCGGCGGTCGCAGCGGGTTTGCAGGGCCTTGGCGCAGGGCCCGGTCCGGTCGACGTCTTCGAGCTGACAAGTAGATTTCGTCCATGAGCACGAACGGCTCCACTTCGACCAAGCTTCCCCGTCCCCGCTCCAGCGTCGTCTTCGACGGCCCCGAGCGTGCCCACGCGCGCGCCTACATGAAGGGGATCGGGTTCGACGACGACGCGCTAAGCAGGCCGACGATCGGCATCGCCAACACCTGGACCGAGGCGATGCCGTGCAACTTCCACCTGCGCGGGCTTGCCGAGCACGTCAAGGAGGGCGTACGCGCCGCCGGTGGTACTCCGATGGAGTTCAACACCGTTGCTGTCTCCGACGGGATCACGATGGGCACGCAGGGGATGAAGACCTCGCTGATCAGTCGCGAGGTGATCGCCGACTCGATCGAGCTGATGGCCCGCGGCTACCAGTTCGACGCAATCGTCGCCCTCTGTGCCTGCGACAAGACGATCCCCGGCTGTGCGATGGCGCTGGCGAGGCTCGACGTACCGTCTGTCTTGCTCTACGGCGGCTCGATCGCGCCCGGGCGCTGGCACGGACGTGACGTGACGATCCTCGACATCTTCGAGGCGGTCGGCGCGCACGCCGCCGGTGACATGACCGACGAGGAACTGAACGAGCTCGAGGGCGTGGCCAGCCCCGGCGCCGGGGCCTGCGGCGGGCAGTTCACGGCCAACACCATGGCCTGCGCCTTCGAGGCGCTGGGGATCAGCCCCGGTGGCTCGGCAATGGTGCCCGCCGAAGACGACGACAAGGGATCGGTTGCCGAGAAGATCGGCGAGCTGGTGATCCGCGTCCTCGCTGAGGATCTGAAGCCGAGCCAAGTGATCACCCGGGACTCGCTGGAGAACGCGATCGCCTGCGCCTGTGCATCGGGCGGTTCGACCAACGTCGTCCTGCACCTGATCGCCCTTGCCCATGAGGCGGGGATCGAGCTGGACATGGACGACTTCGAGCGGATCTCGCGAAGCACCCCGTTGCTGGCGGACCTCAAGCCAGGTGGCCGCTTCGTCGCCACCGACCTCTACCGCGCCGGTGGCGTGCCGCTGATCCTGCAGCGGCTCGCCCAGGCTGGGATCCTGCACGGCGACGCGATCACCGTCAGCGGCCGCACGATCGGCGAGGAGGCTGCAGCGGCGGTGGAGGCCGAGGGCCAGGAAGTCGTGCGGTCGCTCTCCGATCCGCTCAAGAGCGAAGGTGGCTTGGCGATCCTGCGCGGCAACCTCGCCCCCGATGGCGCGGTGGTCAAGCTCGCCGGCACCGAGCGCAAGAAGCAAGTCGGACCGGCCCGCGTCTTCGAGTCCGAAGAGGACTGCTTCCGGGCGGTCAAGGAGCAGGCGATCCGTCCCGGCGACATCGTCGTGATCCGTAACGAGGGCCCCGTCGGTGGCCCCGGTATGCGGGAGATGCTGCAGGTGACCGCGGCGATCGTCGGCGAGGGGCTCGGCGAGGAGGTGGCGCTGCTCACCGACGGCCGCTTCTCCGGCGCCACCCGCGGCTTGATGGTCGGCCACGTCGCCCCCGAGGCAGCCAGGGGCGGTCCGATCGCCGCAATCCGCGAGGGCGACGAGATCAGCCTCGACATTGAGGCCCGCCGCCTCGACGTGGCGCTCTCCGACGAGGAGATCGCCAAGCGGGTGGCGGAATACAAGTCGCCCCCGCCGCCCTACAAGCGCGGCGTGATGGCCAAGTACGCCGCCACGGTCAGCTCGGCGGCGCAGGGCGCCGTCACCGGTTAATCGTCCAGGAACTCGTCTAGCAGAGAGTTGAACCGCGCCGGCCGCTCCATCTGCGGCACATGTCCGGTGCGCTCAAACAGCTCCAGCCGCGACTCGGGAATCATCCGGTGGTAGCCGATCGCGGCCTCGACTGGAACCACGCGGTCCTTCAGGCCCCAGACGATCAGGGTCGGGACCTCGATCTCGGGCAGTCGGTGGCGGGTGTCGTAGCCGCCGATGGCTTGGGTTGCATCGGCGAAGCCGGGGCTTCGAACGCTCGGGTCTATCTGCTCTTGGAGCAGCTCTGGCCTGATTCGGTTCGGGTAGTTGAAGACGTTGCCGAAGGCGAGCTGGCGGCCGCGTCGCCGGGCTAACCAGGTGCGCCGCGGGCCGGCGAGGGCCGGAACCGTCGCCTCGAACATCCGCAGCAGCGCAGCGTCCCGCCGTCCCTGCCGCTCGGCGAAGCTGATCCCGGCCGCCGAGACCAGCACCAGCTTTTCGAAGCGCGAGGGACGTTCGATCACCGCCTCGGTCGAGACGAACCCGCCCATCGAGTTGCCGACCAGCGCGGTGACGCGGTCGATGCCGAGCTTCTCGCAGAAGTCGTGGATGAGGCGGCCGTAGGCGGGCATATCGATCTGCCAGGAGGGCATCGGGCTGTGGCCGAAGCCGGGCAGGTCGAGGGCGATCGCCCGGTGGGTGCGGCCGAAGTGAGGCAGGTTTTCCAGCCAGTTCTGCCAGCAGCCGGCGAGGCCGTGGACGAAGAGGATCGGATCGCCTTCGCCGATCTCGGCGTAGTTCACCTCTGCCCCGGGCAGCACGACCCGGTGCAGATGCTGGCGCCAGTCGATCTTGAGCCAGTCGGGGTCGGGGTTGCCGTAGTCGGAGGCGGGGAAGACCACCGAACCGCTGGCGATCGTCTGGGAGTCAGGCATACCCCATCCTTTCCAGGATTGGTATCTCGCGGATCTGGGGTGGTTGCAAATGGTCCCAGAGGATGCCCCGCGGCCGCTCGTACTGGCGCTCGACCTCGATTACTGCGCGCGGCGTGGCGATCAAGTCAACCGGCAAATCGTGCGAGATCACCGGTAGGTGGCGGCGCAGAATTTGGATCGGATGGACGGTGGTCGCGATCGTCGTGTGGTCGTCGATCTTGCCGGCGTCGATCAGGATTCCGTACTCAAGGTCGTTGTAGCCGCCGCCCTTGCCGGTCCTGGCCCCGCTCAGATTCACCGCTACCGAGCCGGTCAGCACGAAGTCGATTTCGGGAAGGTCGTCGAGTGCGACCACGCGGCCGTGCTTGAGCGCACCCTTTATCGTCGCCGCCTCTTTGACCGCGTTCTTCGAGAGCCGCTTGGGCTCGAGCACGCGGAAGGGGTGCGGATCGCGCAGTCGTGGCACCGCCATGATCACTGTCTTGCCTTCTTCCAGGGCGATGCGGCGAGCGTGGGTCTGGGGCGAGTCAGGGTTGGCCTTGATAACCCTCGCCCGCTTCCAGAGCCGGTTGCCGGCGAGCTTTTCCGCCGCCAATTTCGCTCCGGCGAAGTTGGGTATGCGGCCCTCGGCGCCGGGAAAGCGGGAAACGCCCTCCCGATCCATCGCCTTCCAGACCTCTCTACGGACCTCGTCCTTGGAGCGCACGGGAGAAACATATCCACCTCGGCCGGTCCAGCCGCCGGGCTCGCACGTAGATTTGCAGGCCAGATGCCCGTCCAGCCGATTGATCCGTATGCCTAAACTTTTCGCAAAACGTTTTGGGGTATGCCCGATGGCGGGCCCTCGAGAGATCTGATGGGTCGCAAGACGCAAATCGCAGTCATAACCGGTGTGGTGCTGCTCGTCCTCGGGGCGGTTGGCGCTTACGCCTACGACAGCTCCCGGGAGGACAAGATCGCCGACGGGGTGACGATCGGTGGTGTCGACGTCGGCGGGATGACCGCAGCCGAGGCGAAGCGTGCCGTGCGCCGGCAACTGCTGGTCCCCCTGCGCCACTCTCTGCGGGTCGGTTACGACGGGCAGAGCTGGGTTCTGCCTGGAAAGACGCTGAAGGTGCACGCCGATCTAGATCGGGCGGTGGAAGAGGCGGTAGCCGACAGCCGCGACGGGGGGTTGCCGGGGCGCCTCGTCCGCTATGTCACGGGCGGTAGCCTCGACGAGCAAGTTTCCGCCGACATCACCTATTCCCAGCCCGCGGTCAACCGCTTCGTTCGCGAGGTCGCAGAGACCGTGAACCGGGAACCGCGCGACGCCAGCGTGGAAGCGACGGGCGACACGCTCGACGTGGTGCCGGCGGAAAACGGCCGCAAGCTGCGCGACGACTTGCTCACCCGGCAGCTCAACGCCGCCGTACTCAACGCCGCCGCCGACCACACGATCGCCGCGCGCACGCACCCGACGATGCCGGAGGTGACGACGAAGGAAGTGGCCAGCGCCTACCCGACCTACATCACCCTGGATCGGGCTAGCTATACCCTGCGTTTTTGGAAGAACCTGAAGCTGGTCAAGAGCTACACCGTCGCCGTCGGCCAAGAAGGGCTGGAAACGCCGGAAGGGCTCTACCACATCCAGGACAAGCAGATTGAACCCACCTGGCACGTTCCCACTTCCTCGTGGGCGGGATCGCTGGCTGGGCAGTCGATCCCGCCGGGACCGTCGAATCCCCTCAAGGCGCGCTGGATGGGGATCTACGAAGGGGCTGGGATCCACGGCACCGAAGAAACCTCATCGCTGGGGAGCGCCGCCTCGCACGGCTGCGTGCGGATGGCCATTCCGGACGTTGAAGATCTATACGACCGGGTTGAAGTTGGCACGCCGATATATATCGGTTAACGGACGCTGCAAACCGGCGCATCTCGCGGTCCTCGGTCGCTCGGATCGGGTCACGCACGGAAGTGCGCTCCCCTCACCTCGCTCCCTGCGTCCCACGACCTGCTTGGTTTTCGCGCCCGTGCGCAGGACGTATAAGGGGAAGTGCCGAATCTCACCCCGTGGACTGGGACGAAGCTCTTGTTGCGCATGATCGGGATCTGAGCGCACGGAATCTTGCCGAGCGCACTCGTCGTGCCTATGGCGTCGATCTCGGTCAGTTCGTCGAGTGGACGAAGGCGCGTGGGCTGGCGCCGGGCGAGGTTCGCCATCGCGACGTGCGGCGCTACGGCGCCGGACTCTCCTCGGGCGGCGCGGCGGCGGCGACGGTGGCCCGCAAGCTCGCCGCGATCCGCGGCCTCTTCGACTTTCTCGTCCGCACCGAGCGGATCGGGCAGAACCCGGCTGATCTCGTCTCCAGCCCCAAGCGTGAGGAGAAGCTGCCGCGGCTGCTGAACGGCGAGCAGGTGCGTACACTGTTGGAGCGGATTCCCGCGCGCACGCCGCTCGAGCTGCGCGACCGCGCGATGCTGGAGCTGACCTACTCCTGTGGCTTGCGCTGCGAGGAGGTCACCAGCCTCGACAAGGACTCCTTCGACTTCGAGACCGAGCAGCTGCGGGTGCTCGGTAAGGGTTCTAAAGAACGGCTGCTGCCGGTCGGTGAGCCTGCACAGCGAGCGCTGCAGCGCTATCTGGAGGGGGGCCGTCATGCCCTCGCCGCCGAGCCACGTGAGCAGGCGCTTTTTCTTTCCAAGAATGGTCGCCGCCTCTCCAGCTCCGACGTCACCCGCCGCCTGGCCCTCTGGGTGCGCGAGGCGGCACTCGCCACCGGCGTCTCGCCGCACTCGCTGCGCCACAGTTTTGCCACCCATCTGTTGGAAGGCGGTGCCGACCTGCGCACGATCCAGGAGCTGCTCGGCCACGCCTCGATCTCCACCACTCAGGTCTACACTCGTGTCGACGCCGCTCGCCTGCGGGAGGCTTACGCTGCGACCCATCCGCGTGCCTGACGCCCAAATGTTGTCCCAGCGGCCATAGAATCGAGCAAAGTTCATGGAAACCGGCGTAAAAGAGGTGGAGCTGCGTGACTTGTGGCGCCGCTACAAGGACGATGGCGACAACAGCGCGCGTGAGCGCCTTGTTGTCGCTTACTCGCCGCTGGTCAAGTTCGTCGCTGGTCGCCTCGGTGCCGGGCTGCCCTCCCATGTCGACGACGCCGATCTGATCTCTTACGGGTTGATGGGCTTGATCGGCTCAATCGAGCGTTTCGAGCCCGAGCGCGGGATCAAGTTCGAGACCTTTGCGATGACCAGGATCCGCGGGGCGATCATCGACGAGCTGCGCTCGCTCGACTGGGTGCCGCGGTCGGTGCGCTCGCGGGCGCGTGAAATCGAGGCTGCACAGGCCAAGCTGGAGCATGAGTTGCAGCGGGCGCCGACCGAGGCCGAGCTCGCCAAGAAAGTCGGCCTAACCGAGGAAGAACTGCAGACCTCGTTGCTGGAGATCGCCAACTCCTCCGTCTACGCGCTGGATGAGCTGTGGACGATCTCCGACTCCTCCGGCGATTCGGTCTCACTGCTCGACACGATCTCCGATCCGCGCGCCGAAGACCCGCAGGAATCTCTCGCCAGTAGCGAGATCAAGGATCGTCTGACCGAGTCGATCGGCGGCCTACCGGAGCGCGAGCAGCTCGTCGTCGCGCTCTACTACTACGAGAACCTCACCCTGCGGGAGATCGGCGAGGTTCTTGGTGTCACCGAGTCGCGGGTCTCGCAGCTGCATACCAAGGCCGTGATGCGGCTGAAGTCCTCGCTGCAGGAGGTCTAACCTCCTTGCGTGCCTCATAAGGCCGCAGACCGGATTCGCAACGTCGCCCTGATCGGGCATCGGGGCTGCGGTAAGACGAGCCTGCACGAGGCGCTCCTGTTCGAGGCCGGGGCGATCC
>DATNGU010000202.1:0-4042 GCA_035605775.1 Solirubrobacterales bacterium
CGAGATAGAGCGCAAAGCCCTTGAAGATGAATCCCCAGCCCATTCTCAGCCTCCTTCTGCGAACCAATCAACTAAGACAAAAAGTATCATGGCGCCAACGCCTACCCCCGCCCCCACTGCCGACCACCAGTTAAGCCGGTCCTCGGGCTTCCGAGCCAGAATTGCCCAGGATCGAAAGCAAACGCCGCCTGCCGTGGCCATAACGACGAAGGTTTCCGCGGCGCTCTGCGCCAGCTCGGCGAGCAAGCCGATGAGCGGATGCTTGAAGACGGCGAGCAGCATGCTGCGACCGTAGGAGGCCCGGACACACATGTGGCGCGCAGAAAGTCACTTTTGTGTGCCGTCTTCGACGAAGTCAGCCGAGAACGGCGGCAAGCCTGAACGAGAGCGCTTCGAGGGCTAGCTCCTCGGAGACGTTGAGGTCGAGGCGGCGGCGGGTGTCCTGGACCAGCTCGGCGGCACGGCGGGCGCTGCCCGGGTCGAGGCCGGCGGCCTGGGACTGGAGCTGGCCGAGGCGGTCGCGGTTGTAGGCGATCTCGACGGCGCCGCTGGCGGCGGCGGCGAGGTCGCGAAACCAGGCGGCGGAGAGGCGCAGGCCGAGGTCGAGCAGGTCGGTGCGGCGGCGGCGGCCGGCGCGTTTGGCGGCGTCGGCGATGTCGCGGGCGGAGCGCTTCACCCCCGCCTCCTTTTCCTCCTCCAGCGCCTCGCGGGCGGCTGACTCGGCGTCCTCGCCGGCCTCCTCGGCCCCCTTCAGCAGCGCCTTCCAGTCGCGCGTGACCGCCTGCTCGCGCAGGGCCCTGCCGCGCTCCGTCAGCAACAGGCGGGCCAGCTCGGTGTCGCCGGCGGAGAGGCGGGCGGCGGCGGCGACCTCGTCTGCCTCGCCGGCGTCGCCGAGGGCGGCCTCGACCGCCTCGACCGGCAACGGCGCGAAGTCGACCGGCTGGCAGCGCGAGGCGATCGTCTCCAGCAGGGCCGCCGGCTCGGAGCTGAGCAGGATCAGGTGGACGAACCGCGGCGGCTCCTCCAGCGTCTTCAGCAGCGCGTTCTGGCTCTCGTCGCGCATCGCCTCCGCCGCCTCGATCACGAAGACGCGCTTGCCGCCTTCATACGGACGGTAGGCCGCGGCCCGGATCACCTGCTCGCGCACCTCCTCGACCATGTGCTGGGCTCCCTTCGGCGCCAGCCAGACCAGGTCGGGGTGGGGCGAGGGGTCGAGCAGGGCGCGCCGGCGCGCGTCCTCGGCGTCCTCAGCAGTACTCGCCAGGATCTCCGCAGCAAACGCTCGTGCAGCAGCCCGCTTGCCGGCTCCTCGAGGTCCGCGGAATAGATACGCGTGCGAGGGCCCGCTCTTCAGCGCAGCGGACAGAGCCATTTCCGCACGAGGCTGGGAGGAGATGATCATCCCCTCCTCCCGCGGGTGGCGCGGCGGCGGGGGTCCCCCATAGCGGAGGGCGCGCGAAGCGCGTCCGAGCACATGGGGGAGGGCCGCCGCGACAGGACCCGCGGGTCAGGCCGCATGGTCCCTGACCGCATCCATCACCCGTGCATGAACCTCCTCGACGCTCCCCTCAGCGTCGATCACCACGACGCGGTCCGACGCGATCTGGGCGATCTCCTCGTAGGCCTCGGCGACGGCGCGCTGCAGTGCCAGCCCCTCGGCCTCGAAGCGGTCCTCGCCGCCGGCGCGCCCGAGCCCGACCTCGGGATCGAGGCGCAGCAGCAGCGTCAGGTCCGGCCAGAGACCGTCGATCACGCTGTCGACGAGCGAGAGCACATGGCTGGTGCCGAGCTCGCGGCCGCCACCCTGGTAGGCGACGCTGGAGTCGGCGAAGCGGTCGGCGACGACCGTCCCTCCCCCCTCCAGCGCCGGGCGGATCACGCGGCTGACCAGATCGGCGCGGGCGGCCGAGAAGAGCAGCAGCTCGGCGAAGGGGTCGAGCTCCAGCGCCGGGTCGGCGAGCAGCTCGCGGATGCGCTCGGCGGCATCGGTCCCCCCTGGCTCGCGAATCAGCAGCGTCTCGGGGCCCAGCGCCTCGGCGAGCAGCCGCGCCTGGGTGCTCTTCCCCGAACCGTCGATCCCCTCGAGGGAGATGAACGTCATTTGGCCGTTGCTTTGGCCCGTTTCCGTTTGCGAGTCGCGGTGGAGGATTTGTCCGGCGGCGCCTTTTCTTCCATCTCTTTCTTCGCCGCTTTGGCCGCTTCGCGCTCGGCGCGGCGTTTCTTCATCTCCTGCATCGACTCGCAGTCGTCGTTGAGGCAGAGGTTCCAGGCGCGGCCGCGGAAGGGGACGACTTTGAGCCGCGGCGTCTGGTCGCAGACCGAGCAACGGTCTTCGAGCTTGAAGACGTCGCCGCGCTGCGGCAGCGGGAAGGTCTGGTCGCACGAGTCCGGGTCGTCGAGCGTCCAGCCGGAGCAGCCGACGAACCGTTTGCCCGATTTTTTCGCCCGGATTATCCGCAGCATGTGGGGCGAGCCGTCGTCCTTCTTGCGGCCGGCTTCCTCGCAGACCTTGCAGGGGCCGAGGATGCGGTCCTCGTCCATCCCTTTCCAGATGACTTTGGCCAGGTCCTCGCGACTGCCGTCGATTTCGGTCCAGGTTTTGTGCAGGAGGTCGCGGCTCTCGCCGACGACTTCGCCCTTGCTCATCTCGCCGGCGGCGATGCGGTCCATCTCGGCCTCGAGCTGGGCGGTCATCTCCGGCGTCGCCATCGCCGGCACGTAGTTCTTGAAGGCCTCATACAGGGCGATCCCGGTCTCCGAGGGGACCGGCGGGTTGCCGTAGACGTAGCCGCGGTCGAACAGCTTCTGGATGATGTCGGCGCGGGTCGCTTTGGTGCCGAGGCCGCGCTCCTCCATCATCTCGATCAGTTTGGCCTGCGAGATCCGCGAGGGCGGCTGGGTCTCCTTGTCGACGATCCAAGGCTGCCCGTCGAGGTCGAGTTGCTGGCCCTCCACCAGCGCCGGGATCTCCTCGTCGGAGGAGCGGGCGTAGGTGTAGATGCCGGCGAAGCCGGCATCGACGACGACCGAGCCGCGCACGAAGTAGGTCTGCGAGCCAGCGGTGATGTCGGCGCGGGTGGACTCGGTGATCATCGGCGGGCTGAAGGTGGCGAGGAAGCGGCGCACGACGAGTTCGTAGACGCGCTTCTTGGGGCCGTCGCCGAGGGCGCCGGGTTGGATCGCCTGGGTCGGGTAGATCGGCGGGTGGTCGGTCGTCTCTTTTTTGCCGCGGGTCGGCTTCAGCTCTCCGTCGAGCAGGCCGGCCGCGGCCGAGAACTCCTTGACCTTGACCAGCGAGGTGACCAGCTCACGCAGCGGCAGCGAGACCGGGTAGACCGTGTTGTCGGTACGCGGATAGGAGATGAAGCCGTCCATGTAGAGATCCTCGGCGAGTCGCATCGCGGCGGCGGGGGTGATGCCGAGGCGGCTGGAGGCGTCGGTGGTGAAGGCGGTCGTGTTGTACGGAGTCGGCGGCTTGCGCGTGTTCTTGCGCGCCGTCACCGACTTGACCGTGCCCGGACCGGAGGTGCCGGCGAAGGCCGCGTCGGCCTCGGCCTTCTCCCAGAACTTGTCGGTCTCGTGGTGGGTCTCGAAGCTGCCGTCGGGGTGCTCGAACTTGGCGAACAGTTCCCAGAACGGTTTGGCGACGTGGGCGCGGCGCTCCATCTCGCGCTCGACGATCAGGCCCAGGGTCGGGCTCTGCACGCGGCCGACCGAGAGGAAGTTGGAGCCGAAGCGGCGGGTCGAGAGCGAGACCGCGCGGGTCAACGTCGCGCCCCAGAGCAGGTCGATGTCCTGGCGGGCGGCGCCGGCGTTGGCCAGCGGGTAGGAGAGCTCGTCGAGCTCATTGAAGGCGCGCTCGATCTCCTCTTTGGTCAGCGCCGAGTAGCGAGCGCGCAGGATCCGCAGCGTGCCGGCCTTGGTTTCTTCCCGGTTGCCAAGCGTCGGGTTGGCGTCGAGCATCTCCTCGAGCGCCTCCAGCCCGATCAGCTCGCCCTCTCGGTCGAAGTCGGTGGCGATCACCAGCTCATCCGCTTCCTTG
>DATNGU010000203.1:0-2738 GCA_035605775.1 Solirubrobacterales bacterium
GGCCTCAGCGACATCATCCTTCGGGAAGAGTCCCAAAGGGTGGCGGACCTCACCGTCTCCGTCCCTCTGCCGCCCAATTCCGACGCCGCCGGGGGGCTGCATATCTTGCCCGCTGGAGCCCACGCCGAGAGCGCGGTGGAGCGGCTGTCGTCGGAGAAGATGCAGTCGGTGACCGACGAGCTGCGCGCCGCCAACGACGCGATCGTCTTCGACAGCCCGCCGACCTTGGTCGTCGTCGACCCGGTCGTCCTCGCTCGCTACGCGGACGGGGTCCTCTTCGTGGTCGACTCGCGCCGCACCCGCCGTCGCGACGCCCGTAAGTCGGTCGAGGCGCTGCGGGCGATGGGGGCGCCGCTGCTCGGCTTCGCCTTCAACCGCTCCGACTCCCGGCAGACCCGCTACGACTCCTACCGGCCTCGCGAGCTGCGGCGGCAAGCGTGGCAGCCGAAGGAGACCAGAGTCTGAGCCGCGCCAGCCTCGCTCTGCCGGGGCTCGGCGTGGCGATCGCGGTATCCGTTGCGGGACTGGCCGCTGGCCTCGTGCTGGCCGCCGGCCTGAAAGTCGTCGGGCCGGTCGGAGTCATCGTCCCGGCGCTCGCGGTTGCGGGGTTGATCCTGCTGCGCTATCCGGGCGCGGCATTGGCCTTGCTGCTCGTCGGCACGGCTCTGATCGAGTCCGACAACCCAGGAATCCTGCCGACCTTCAACACCTTCTACATCGTCATCAAAGCGAGCCTGACCCCGATCGACATGCTGCTCTTCATCGGGCTAGGGGGCCTGGTGCTGCGCTTCGCGACTGAGGGGGAGCGGCCGGACCTCCCCGGCCCACTCAGCGCGCCCCTTGCGCTGCTCGGGCTGGCAACTCTCGCCGGGGTCATCACCGGCTACACCGCGCACGCCGAAGTGAGCAACGGCGACCTTTACCACCGGGCGATGAACGACATCTACCTGATCTTCGTCCCGCTGCTCGTGGTCAACGTGGTGCGCGACACCAACGCGCTGCGCGCCTTCGTTGCGGTCGCGGCTGGCATCGGCGCGTTCAAGGGACTGTCCGGCGCCTACGTCGCACTTTCGGGAGTGGGCAGCCAGCTGACCGAAGGGACGGTCAGCTACCTCGATCCTGTCCCCAACCTGCTGATGCTGGTCTTCATCCTCGGCGTGGCCGCCGGTCTGGTTCGCCGCGTTCGCATGCCGGGCTGGGTGCTGGCCGGGGCGCCGATCGCCTTTCTCGCCCTCCTCCTCTCCTATCGTCGCTCGTTCTGGATCGCCGCCGTCTTCGCCCTGATCCTCGTCGTGATCATCGCCAGCCGCCGCCGGGGGCGTGCCGTGATAGTCGTGGCGGGAGTCGCACTGGCGCTCACCTTCGCGGCGGTATTCACCGTGGGGACGTCGGAGACGTCGACCAAGCCCCTGGTCAAACGGGCCCAGGCGCTGAGCCCGTCCGGCATGCAGGCAAACCGGGGCGACCGCTACCGCAACGACGAGCGGCGCAACGTGATCGCGAACATCGAGGAACACCCGCTGACGGGAATCGGCCTCGGCGTGCCATGGAAGGTGCAGGAGCCGCTCGCCGAATCCCACGATCGGCGCTACGTCCACTTCGCCCTGCTCTGGTTCTGGCTCGCCTTCGGCCCGCTCGGCGTGATCGCCTATCTGGCCCTGATGGGAACCGGGCTCTGGACCGCGGTCACGGTCTGGCGCCGCCATCCAGACTCGGTCGTCCAGATCGGCGCAATCGCCTGTTTCGGCGCAATCGTCGCAATAGTGATCGTCGAGCTGACCGCCGCCTTCACCAGCATCGAACCCCGGTTCTCGCTGATTCTCGGCGCCGGCCTTGGCTGGCTCGCCGCAGCCTGGCGCGATCTCCCACCCAAGGATGAGCTGCTGCAGAGGGGCACTTGAAACGGATCACGCTGTGGCGCCGATCGCCGCGATCGGACCAGGCCCCGGACACCGCCACCCACCCCCACGCGACGCGGGTCTCGTCCAATCGGGCGGCGGCAGACGTCGCGATCCAGCTCGGCGGTCAGGGAGTGAACATCGCGCTGGGGATCGTCACGACGGTAATAATCGTGCGCGCCCTCGGCGCAACTCGTTACGGCGAGTGGGCGACGATATTGGCGACGATCGAGCTGGTCGCGCTGGTCGGCAATCTCGGTCTCGAAACGGTAGCGGTGCGGTTTGCCGCACAGGACCCGAAACGCGAGGGTGCTTGGATCGGTGCCGCGACCAGCTTGCGTTTCCTGATCACGATGCCGATTCTGGCCGTATTCCTCGGCGTGATCGCCCTGATCGCAAGCGACAGCGAAATGCTCGTCGCCGGCATCATCCTCTCCGTCCTCTACCTGACGGCGGCGCTCTCGACCCTCCGAATCGTCTTCCGCCTCCATGTCCGCAATCACGTCACGGTTGCCTTCAGCGTCGCCAACAGCGTGATTTGGGCGAGCTCGGTGATCGCGATCGCGGCGCTCGACGGCGGCCTCGTTGCGTTCGCCATCGCCTTCGTCGGAACGGCCATCCTGATCCAAAGCACGCTGGCCCTGCTCGCGGTCCACACGATCTCCATACGCTGGCGCGGCGCGCGTGCCCTTTGGCCAAAGCTCGTGGGAGTGGGCATCTCGGTCGGCATCGCCAGCACGTTGACCTTTGCCTACGGGCGCATCGACCAGCTGCTCGTCTACGAGCTGGCGCCGAATCCTGCCGACGTCGGCGTTTACGCCGCGATGTACAAAATCCTCG
>DATNGU010000204.1:0-4143 GCA_035605775.1 Solirubrobacterales bacterium
GTCTGCCGTTTCCTGGCCGCACCCTCCAGACGCAAAGACAAGTGCGAGGCCGACTATCACGGCGGTGAAAAGCGCAAGCGTCCGAATCAACTGTCTTTCCTTCCGATGAGCGAGACAAAGGTCCCTTGAGACACCCGGACAATATGACAATCTGGCAGGTAGAGACGGCTGCGGGGTGGCGAAGCTGCCTCGGATGGCAGCCAAGGCCCAGACTCCACAAGCGGTCTTCGCCGCAAACGTCGCACGGATTCGCGAGCAGCGCGGCCTGACGCAGGAGCAGTTGGGTTGGGCGGCAGGCATCCATCAGACCGCCATTGCCCGAATTGAGAAGGGCGAGCGGAAGCCGACGCTGGACACGATCTTCAAGCTGGCCGCCGGGTTGGAGGTTCCGGCCGCCGAGCTGTTCGCCGGAATCGACTGACCCGGCCGCTTCCCGCCGCGCGGCGCCAACGCGTTGTGCGGGTTGCGTGCGCCCCTCCAGCGGTCTGGAGCGGTCCCCAGCGGTCTGTAGCGGTCTGAGGTTCCGTCCGCGCGGGTTGTAATTCTCCCGGTCGTTCCACGTCAGAGCGTCTGCTGAACGCTTCTAGCCGCAGCCTCCGGTGGGGACTGGAGGCTGCGGCATCCATTTTGCTGTCTGCGCCACTTGATAGATCTGTGGGCGTTCAGCAACGCTGCCCGCTTCCCCCTCTCGCGCGGGCCAACGAATCGCTTTGACGTCAGCCATTCACCCCAACCAACGCAGCGGCCCGAATCGGGGTCATAGCCGCGCGCCGGGAGCCGAAGGCGTCAGTTTGGAGGTAAAGCCCATCACCATGTACAAGCCCGGGAACATCGTTCCCATCAGCGGCCAGTACGGCGTGGTCGATGCTTTCCGCATCTACCTCGGCGTCGAGCGGACGTGCGTGAAGGGGGAGCCGTTTCCCCCCATCACGACCCCGCGCGGTGCCGGTTACGTCTTGCGGGACGCAACCAAACACTAGTTTTGCCTCTCTAGGGCAGGTACAACGCTGAAAACGCCGGGTAGCGCGGGACTACCCGGTCAATCAGCACTCTAGACCTCCATCGACCTCGGCAAACGTCGCCTCGATCCAATGGTCGTCCAGCTCTGTGGCTTGCACCCGGCGATTGGTTGCCTCGGCAAGCCTCAAGATCATCTCGGCGTTCGCTGCGTGGACAGTCTCGACGACCTCATCGTCGGTCGCGCGAAGCAATGCCCATAGTCGCCCCGCCTCGAAACCACGGCCGAAATCGTCGCTGTCGGTATCGAAACGCAGCAGGCAGGAGTGGGCAGCAGGGTCACTCATGGGAGGAGCCTTCGACCGACCACCGCTCGATCCTCTCCCATCTGTGCCGGAAGTTCAAGCCGATTGCGTCACACTCCCGGCCGCCCCTGCGTCACAGATGCGTCACGAAATCCAGCGAACCGCCCCGCCTAGCCACGCCCGATCTGCGGTCCCATGCGCATCGCTACGCACGGTCCCGCAGGTCGGAGGATGGGGGAGACAGGATTCGAACCTGTGTAGGCAGAGCCAACTGGTTTACAGCCAGTCCCCTTTAACCACTCGGGCACTCCCCCAGAGGGCAACCGAGTTTATCGGGACGTGCCGGTAGCAAACCCACCCCATGGGTGGTCAATCACCGGCGCGTCAGGGTGCGACGCCGAGGCGAGCGGCCATCTGCTCGTTGAAGGCGGTCAACGCCGACATCGGGCGCATGAAAACGGTCAGCTCGGCGACGCGGCCGTCGCCGTCGAGCTCGAGGAAGTCGATGCCTTCCAACTCGCGATCTCCGACTCGGGCCTTGAAGCGCAGCACGACGATGCTGTCCTCGCTTAGCTCGTCGGTGTAGCTGAAGTCCTCCAGGGTGGCGGCAACGTGAGTAAGTACCTGGGCGACGATCTCGCGGCCCTCGAAACCGCGGAAGAGGATGGGGCTGTGGAGGACTACGTCCTCGCGCAACGTCGCGGTCATCGCCTCGAGGTCCTTCGCCTCGGCGGCCAAACGGAAGGGATGCGGCGCGGACATGGGCCTACTTTACGCCGGGTTGGGTCTCAGCGGGGCTCGAGGACGAAGAGGGCGATGTCGCGGTCGGTCCGCGCCTCGTATTCGTCGAAGCCCGAGTACTGCTCGTTGTGCTTGCGCCATAGCTCGGCTCGCTCCTCCCCCTCGGCCACCCGCGCTCGCACCGGCCGGCGCTCGCGGCCGACCTCGACCTTGGCCTCGGGGTTTGCCTTCAGGTTTAGTGACCAGGCGGGAGTACGACTGTGGCCGGCGTTGGAGCCGATCACGACCAGGTTTTTGCCGTCGGCGAGGTAGACAACCGGTGCCGTTCGAGATTGGCCCGACTTGCGGCCGGTCGTGGTCAGCAGCAGTACCGGAGCCTTAGCGATGCGGCCGCCGATCCGGCCGCCGCTGAGGCGGTAGAGCGGGATGTTGAGCTTGCCGGTCCAACGCAGCCCGGTGGCGCCCATCGCTTGCGAAGCCCGTGAGTAGAACTTGTCCCCAATCACGAGGGCAGTATCCCAGTGGCCCGACTCAGCTCGCTTCCCGGAGCATCTGAGCCTCCGGCAGGTGCTGCAGTTTCTTCAGCGTGTTGTTCTCGATCTGGCGAATCCGCTCGCGGGTGACACCAAACGTGTTGCCCACCTCCTCGAGCGTGAGCGGTGCCCTACCGGTAAGTCCGTAGCGAAGCTCAATTACCTGCCGCTCACGCTCCGGCAGGGCGGCCAGCGCCCGTTGCACGCCCTCCTTCTGCAGGTGTTCGCTCGCCTCTTCGAAGGGTTCGGCAATGGTGTCGTCGGCGACGAAGTCGCCGAGCTCCGAATCGTCCTCGTCGCCGACCGGTTTCTCCAGCGAAACCGGCAGCTGCGCCACACGAAGGATCTCCCGCACTTCACCCAGCGGCCAGCGCAGCTCGGCGGCGATCTCGGCGGGCTCCGGCTCGCGGCCCAGCCGCTGCACCAGCTGGCGCTCTACGTGGGCGACGCGGTTCAGCTTCTCGACCATGTGCACCGGGATACGGATCGTGCGTGCCTTGTCGGCGATCGCCCGGGTCACCGCCTGGCGGATCCACCAGGTCGCGTAAGTCGAGAACTTGTAGCCCCGGCGGTAATCGAACTTCTCCACCGCGCGGATCAAGCCCAGAGAGCCCTCCTGGATCAGGTCGAGGAAGCTGAGGCCACGCCCCAAATAACCTTTCGCGATCGAGACGACCAGGCGCAGGTTGGCCTCGACCATCTGCCGCTTGGCGATCATGTCGCCGCGCTCGATCCGCTTTGCCAGTTCGACCTCCTGGCCGGCGGTGAGCAAGTCGACCCTGCCGATCGAGCGCAGGTAGAGGCGCAGCGAGTCGAGGCTGGGTTCAATCGTCAGGTCCAACTCCTGGCTCTTCGCCTGACCGTTGCTCGACTCGGCGCGTTGCTCCTTATAAGCGCTGACTCCGTCCTCGGCGATCACTTCGACGCCGTGTTCGACCAGGTGCGCGTGGAGGCCGGTGACCTGCTCCTTGGTCACCTCCACCTCCTCGAGTGTGGCGGCGATCTGCTCGAAGGTGAGATAGCCACGCTCACGGCCGAGCGCAACCAGTGCCTGGAGCTCCTGCGGCTCCATCGGCTGCGCGTCCGAATCCTGATTCAGCCCCTGTGGGACCGTCTCCAACGGCTCGATCTCACTGCCTCCACTGCAACACAGTTCCCCTCCCGGGGCCGGCCCCATCGCTCCGGCCTTCGGGAGTATAGGGAGCCAATCGCCTACGCTTCATGCTGATGGCGACCCACTCCACTACTCCTCTCTCGCACACCACGCCCGATGTGCAGGCCGGGGCGCCAGTAACGCGGGTCAGCCTTTCCCGGGTCGGAGTGACCGGAGTCGAGAAGGTGATCCGGGTAAAAGCGGATGGCGTCGAGAACCTCTACCACGCCGAATTCGAGTGTTTCGTCGACCTCAATCCACGCCAGGCAGGCGTCCACATGTCGCGCTTTGAGGAAGTCGTCGGGGAGGCGATCGACGAGGTCGTGCTCGGCGAGGCGTTCCGGGCCGAGATCCTCGCCGCCCACATCGCCCAGCGGGTGCGGGAGAGCCAGGGCGGGCTGCGGGCCGAGGTCTCGGTTACGGCGCGCTATCCCGAGACCGTCACCACGCCGGC
>DATNGU010000205.1:0-10318 GCA_035605775.1 Solirubrobacterales bacterium
GAAGGAGAGCCCGAGGCTGGAGAAGCCGGCTGAGACAACGAGGAAGGCGCAGGCGGCGATGTTCCCCTTGCGGTCGTCGCGGTCGAGGGCGAGCAGCATCGCCAACCCGAAGAGCACCGAGCCGACGAAGCCGAGCTCGAAGGGCCAGAGGATGTCTTGCCAGGCGGGACCGAGGAAGAGCAGCAGGACGGCGGCGATCAGCGCCGGCCAGGGCCCGACGCGGCGGCGGACGTAGACGAAGAGCAACACGGCGACAACCAGCAGCGCACAGATCAGCAGCACGTATTCGGGCGCCGCCGAGGTCATCCCGAAGACCTCGAGCAGGAAGATCTGGATCGCCACCGGGAAGACGACAATGTGCTCGTTGTGCGGCTTCAGTAGAGCATCCGCCGAGAAGTCGCGCCGGTTGATCAGGAACTCCCAGGTGTCCTGGAAGAAGGTGAGGCCGTGGGAGAGCGCAAGCAGCAAGGCTGCCGACGCGAGCAACGCCGCGCCCAAGAGAACGAGTGGCGCGTTGCGCCTCGGCCACGCCATCAGCGGGCGAGTGTATTGGCCTCTGCGGAGGGCTCGTCCCTCCGGAATGCGACGACGACGAACCCGGCTAGGCAAGCGGCGGCGAGCAGCGCAGCCAACGGGGAGAAGGCGCTGCCGGCGGGGGGTTCGAGAGCGGGCAGGTAAAGCACCAACGTCAGCAGGATCGAGATGCCGACGTACCAGAGGGCGAAGCGCGGCCAGACCGCGCGCAGACCGACCACGGCGGCGCAGATCGCGAGCACGGGGATCAAGAAGCTGCCGACGTGGATCGAGGCATTCGACTGCGGCCCGCCGAACATCAGCAGGCCCCAGACCAGGCAGCCGGCGAGGACGACCGCCCAGCAGATGAGCGAGAGTCGCCACTCGGGGGAATCGGGCCGCCCCCGTGCCCGTGCATAGGTCATCGCGAACGGAGCGAGGAGGAGCAACCCCAGCGAGGGCAGGAGCTGGAAGAAGAAGAGCTGGCGAATCTCGCGCACGGACCCCTCGACGTCTCCGTCGAAGACGTCGTCGACGGAGGCCTTGACCCGCTTCGCGGCCGGGCTGCCGCCGGCGATCGTGACGAAGTTGTTCCACTTGTGATCGAGCGTTCCCCCCCATCCGGCCCTGCGGTAACCGTCGCCAATCGCCTCGATCGTGCCGCGATCGTCGATCGCCGCCGCGCCGCCGAGCATCCACTTGGTGAGGCGGTTGCCAGGCGGTTCGGCGTACTTCTGGTAGGCGGCCCAGGGCGCCAGCAGGACGGCGCCGGCGAGCAGGGCCACGGCGATCCAGCGGCCGCTGGGGAGGCCGCCGCGGAAGAGGACGACGATGGCCAGCGCCGCGACGCCGAAGACGCTGGCGCCGTGGCCGAGCAGCGCGAGCCCGAGCAGCGCGGCCACCAACGCCGCGGCGCGGGGATCGCGGCGCAGGTTCGCCCAGGGCGGCGTCAGCACGAGCGCCGCGGCGGCGAGGAGGAAGGCGGCGGGAAGCAGCTTCGGCCAGACGAAGAAACCGTTGACGATCGCCACGTCGCTGACCAGGACGGCGACGATCGACAACCCGCGGGTGACGCGCCCCGCCCGCGCCGCCACGAGTAGGGCCCAGAGGCCGACGATCCAGAGCTGTTGCAAGATGACGCCAAGCACCTGGCTATGGAGCCCGTGGGTGTCCCAGCCATACCCACGCTGGGAGAGCAGGTAGCCGGTCTGCAGCGGCGGACGATCGCTGGAGAGCCACTCGCCGGGAAAGACCGGCGGCGTTCCCCGGTGCCCGTGCTGGAAGAACCAGTCGGCGAAGTAGCCGGGGATCATGTTGTCTGGCGGAAGCTGGATCGAGAAGCGCGTCGCCGCCATGTGCAGCGGGTCCTCGGTCCCCCCGTGGAGGAAGCCGAGGAAGACAAGGAACGCCGAGCCGAGGGCCCAGAGCGCCAGAGGCGTGGCGAGCCTGCGCAGGAGCTCGCGGTCGAGCCGGCCTCCGTGAAGGCAGTCCGCGATCAGCAGCACCGAGCCGAGCGGGACCAGGTATGCCAGCGACCTGCCGATCACCGGATCGGCGTAGTAGGCCCAGAACGCGAGCGTCGCGGCGACGCCGCTGGCGGCCAGGCCGACCGCCAGCAACAGCGCCGTCTCACGCAGGCCGCGCCGCGCCGCGAAGAGCGCCGCGGCGACGCCCGGAAGCGCGGTCAGGACCAGGTGCAGGGCCAAGATCGGCAGCAGGCTTGCGGTGTCACTCACTGCCCAAGCTCCTCCGCCGGGTAAAGATAGACTCGGTTGCGATGGCGGAGCAGGCTACTTCGACGCGGTCCGACCCCGCCGCGAGGGGCGGCTCGGAGACCCCTGAGCTGCGAGAGGAGCTGGCCCGCAGCAAGGAGGAGGTCCTCCGCCTGCGCGACCTGCTGATCGGCAAGGACGCCGAAATGGGTGCCCTGCGTGGGCGGGTCGCCGAGCTGGAGGCCGGCACCGCGCGCTTGCTCAACTTGAGCGCGCGGCTGCGGTCGCGCATCCCGTCATTTGTCTGGTCGGCCAGGGCCAGTCTCCGCAAACGGCGTGGCTAGCGCCGTGGCGGCGCCCCGGTTTTCGATCCTCACGCCGGTATTCGAGACTCCCGCCGACGTGCTGGTGGCGATGCTGGACTCCGTGCGCGCTCAGCGGTTCGGCGACTGGGAGCTCTGCCTGGTCGACGACAGCTCGAGTCAGCCGCACGTGCGCGAGATGATCGAGCGAGCACAGCGTGAGGACCCCCGCATCCGGGTCTTCCAGAGGGAGTCCAACGGCGGCATAGTCGCCGCCTCCAACGATGCCCTGGCGATGGCGAACGGCGAGTTCGTCGCCCTGCTTGATCACGACGACGAGCTGCACCCCGACGCGCTGGCGCTGGTCGACGCGGCGATCGAGGCAGACACCGATTACGTCTACACCGACGAGGACAAGATCGACCGCGCCGGCCATCACTCCTTACCTTTCTTCAAGCCCGACTGGTCGCCGGAGCGGATGCGGACCCAGATGTACACGTGTCACCTCAGCGTCCTCCGCCGCGCTCTGGTCGAAGGGGTCGGCGGCTTCGATCCCGAGTTCGAGGGATCGCAGGATTGGGACCTCGTGCTGAAGGTGACCGAGCGGGCGCGCCAGGTCGTGCACATCCCCAAGGTCCTCTACCACTGGCGCACCCTGGAGACCTCCGCCGCCGGAGGCGGAGAAGAGGCGAAGCCGTGGGCCTTCGAAGCCGGCACCCGGGCGATCCAGGCCCACTGCGAGAGGATCGGCCTGCCGGCGAAAGCCGAGCGCGATGAGTCGTTCCCGGGCGTCTACCACCTGCAGCCGCAGCTTCAACAGCGACCAGCCGTGAGCATCGTCATCCCCACCGCCGGCCAGTCGCGCGAGGTGCGCTACGAGAACGTCGTCCTGGTGACCCATTGCGTGCGCAGCATCGTCGAGGCCTCCACCTACGACAACTACGAGGTCGTCTGCGTCGTCGACGGCTCGACCGACCGCAGCGTGTTCGACGAGCTGGGGGCGATCGCCGGCGACCGGCTCCGCCTCGTCCCCTACGACGAGCCCTTCAATTTCTCGGCAAAGGTCAATCGCGGCGCCGTCCACAGCGAGGGTGAGCACCTGCTCCTGCTCAACGACGACATGGAGGTCGTGACGCCGAACTGGATCGAGCGCCTGGTGATGTACTCGGGAATCGCCGACGTGGGAGCGGTCGGCGGTCGGCTCCTCTGGGAGGACGGGCGCCTCCAGCACGCCGGCATCCTCTTCGAGAACGGCGGCTATCCCGGCCATATCTATCGGGGATTCTCGGGGGCGTTCAACGGCTACTCGAACAACGTCTTGGTGGCCCAGAACTACCTCGCCGTCACCGGCGCCTGCTTGATGACCCGGCGCGACGCCTTCGAGGAGGTCGGCGGCCTCACCACCACGCTTCCGGTCAATTACAACGACATGGACTACTGCCTGAAGCTGGGAGCGACGGGTCGCCGCGTGGTCTATGACCCGGACACGGTCCTCTACCACTTCGAGTCATCGAGTCGCTCCACCGAGGTCGAAGATTGGGAGAAGGACCTGCTCCTGGACAGGTGGCTCCCCCTCACCAGGACCGATCCCTCGACCAATCCCCACCTCCGGCACGGGGCGCCGCGCTTGAGCAGTTACCTTCCCGTGTTCGCATGGCCACCCAGGTTGAAACGAGCGCGCCGGTCCATGAGCTGACCCGCTCACTCGCTCAACTGGTCGCCGAACGGGCCGCCGAAAATCCTGACGCCGTGGCGATCGAGGACGGCGCGCGACAGCTGACCTACGCGGAGCTCGATGCGGCCGGGGGACGAATCGCAGCGGGGCTGCTGGCGGCGGGTGTGGAGGGCGAAGAGGTCGTCGGCGTATGCCTGCCACGATCCTGGCAGGCAATCTGCGCGTTCCTCGGCGTATTGCGGGCAGGAGCAGCCTACGTGCCGGTCAACCCAGCCCACCCCGCGCACCGCCAGCGGCAGTTGCTCGATCTGGCCGGCGCGCGCCTGGCGCTGACCGGCGAGGCACACGGACAGCGGCTGCCGGAGCAGATCGAGTCGCTCGACGCGGAGAGGCTGGTTCTGACCGGGGCCAACGGGCCAGACCCGGAGCCGGGCGGAGATCGCCTCGCCTACGTCCTCTTCACCTCGGGCTCGACCGGGAACCCAAAAGGCGTCGAAGTAACCCATCGCAACCTCGTCCATCTGCTGCGCTCCTCCGCCGATCTCGTCGCCCTTCCTGACGACACCGCCCTCCACGGAGCGCCACTGGAGTTCGACATGTCGGTGCTCGAGATTTGGGGGGCGCTGGTGAATGGCGCGCGCCTCGTGCTCGCGCCACCGGGCCTTCCGGATCCCGCCCGCCTCGGGCAGTTGATCGCCGCGCGCGAGATCACGAAAATCATCGTCTCGCCCGGCATGCTGAACGAGCTGGTCCAGTCGGCCCTGGCGGACCTCGGCGGCCTGCGCCTGATCGTCGCGGGAGGTGACGTCCTCTCCCCCGAGGCGGTCGCGAGGTTGCGCTCCGCGCATCCCTCGATACGGCTGCTGAACGCGTACGGCCCAACCGAGGCGACCATCACCGCGACGAGCTTCGAGGTGGTCGAGGCCGACGGGGCGCCGGTGCCGATCGGCCGGCCACATCCCGGCTACCTCCTGTACGTGCTCGACGAGTCCGGCGAGCCGGCGCCGGAGGGCGAGCCGGGCGAGTTGTGGATCGGCGGGCCCGGCGTCGCGCGCGGCTACCGCAACGATCCCGAGCAAACCGCGGAGCGCTTTCAGGAAAATCCGTTCGGCTCGGGAACGGTGTACCGGACTGGGGACCAGGTGCGCGTCCGGACGGACGGCGAGCTGCTTTTCCTCGGCCGCCTCGACGAGCAGGTCAAGATCGGCGGCCAGCGGATAGAGCCGGGCGAGGTGGAGCGTGCGCTGACGAGCAATGCCGCCGTCCTCGAGGCCGTCGTCGTCGCCAGGGAGGACGTGCCCGGACACAAACGCCTCGTCGCCTACGCGGCCGTCGGTCCGGACAGTGGCGCTTCGGCTCCCGAGCTGCGCGAACACCTGACCGCGCAACTGCCCCCGTTCATGGTGCCGGGCTCGATCGTGCCGCTCGAGCGCCTGCCGCGCAACGAGCGCGGCAAGGTCGACCGCTCGGCGCTGCCGGCGCCGCGGCGTGAGGCCGGCGACGCTACCGCCGACCCCCGACTGGTGCCCGTGGCCGAGACCATGGCCGAGGTGCTGAAACTCGACTCGGTCGGCCCGCACGAGGACTTCTTCGACCTCGGCGGCACCTCGTTACTGGCCCTGCAGCTGACCGGCCGCCTGCGCGAGCGACTGCACACTCAGCTCGATATCGGCGTCGTCTTCGATCAACGCACGGCAGCGGCTCTGGCCGATCGCATCGGGCAGGGCCGGGATCGGATCCCGGAGATGCCACCGCTCTCGCCCACCCCGCACGAAAGCACCGCGCCGGTTAGTGGCGCGCAACGGCGGACCTGGTTCTTCGGCCATATGAATCCCGACTCGATCGCCTTCCAGTTCGCGGCGATCTTCCGCCTCGAGGGGCGGCTTGACGAGGACGCCCTGCGCGGCGCGCTGGGCGAGCTGATGGAACGCCACGAGATCCTTCGCACCTCGTTCGAGGAGCGCAACGGCGAGCCGGCGCAGGTCGTCCACGCGGAGGTCAGTCCGGATCTGGAGAGCGTCGACCTGCGCGGCAAGGGTCACGACGCATGGCCGAAGCTGATTCGTTCGCGCGTGCGAGCCCGCGTCGACCCGGCGGAGGCGCCACTCGTGCACTGGACCCTGGCGCGAGTCGGAGAGGAATCGTGGACGCTGCTCCAGGTCGAGCACCACCTGATCCACGACGGTTGGTCGTTCGCCGTGCTTGCCGGCGAGCTGGCGGAGCTCTACTCGGCGCGGGTGGAGGACCGGAGCGCCGATCTTCCCGAACCTACCGTGCAGTTCCAGGACTACGCCCGCTGGGAGCGCGAAGCGCATCGTGGGCTGGCGGTCGCGCAGCAGGTCGAGCACTGGGCGCGCACCCTCAACCCGAACCCGCCGTTGCTGGAGCTGCCGGGGGCCCAGGCGCGGCCCAGCCGCGAGTCCTTCGCCGGCGGCTCCGTGCGACTGACCGTCGAGAGCGGCCTGGACGGGGGACTGCGGTCGCTCGCGCGAGAGAGCCGCACGACGCTCTTCATGGTGACGCTGGCGGCGTTCCTGGTGCAGCTGCGGCGCTACTCCGGTCAGGACGACTTGCAGGTCGGCTCGGGGCTGGCGAACCGCCGCGACCCCGCCGCGGAGAGGCTGATCGGCATGGTGGTGAACACCGCCGTGCTGCGCTGCGACCTGGGGGGCGACCCGACCGTGCGCGAGCTGCTGGAGCGGGTCCGCCAGGTCGCCGTCGATGCATACGCCAACGCCGACGCTCCGTTCGAGGCGGTGGTCGATGCCGTCCGGGCGCACCGCGAGCCAGGGCGCTCACCACTGATCCAGGCCCTCTTCTCGTTCCACGACGCACCGCGCAACGCCGAGCGCTGGGCTGGCCTGGACGTGCGGCAGGTCGAAGGGGTTCCCAACGGAACCGCCAAGGCCGACCTCAACGTGATCGGCATCGCCAAGGCCGATGGCGGCCTGACCTTCATCTGGGAGCACTCAGACCTGCTCAGTGATGCCGCCGCCGCGCGACTCGCCGGACACCACCTGCGGCTGCTCGAGCAATTCGCCGCGCATCCCGATGCTCCGCTGTCCGATCTCGACCTCCTCACCGAGGAGGAGCGGACTCAGATCGAGCGCTGGAACGCGGCGCCCGATTCCTACGCCCAGGGGGAGACCATCCATGGGCTGGTCGGCGCACAAGCGCGCCACGATCCGGACGCCGACGCGATCCTCGACGGATCGAGCCGCCTCACCTATCGCGAGCTTCTCGAGCGTGCCCAGGGCGTGGCCACCACGCTGCGCGAACGTGGCGTCGAGCACGGCGACCGGGTCGGAGTGCGCCTCGGGCGCTCGACCGAGGCGGCAGTGGCACAGCTCGGGGTGCTCAGCGCGGGCGCCGCCTACGTCCCGCTGGATCCCCAGTACCCGGCAGCGCGTATCTCCCGCCTGCTCGAGGATGCCGGCGTGGCGATCATCCTCACCAACGATCTCTTGCGGCGCCGCCTCCCAGTCGGCCTTGCGGCGCTCGATGTCGACGAGGCCGCCGCGCGGCAAGGACCGGCTGCGGTTGCGGATGTCGGCCCCGAGGATCTCGCCTACATCATCTACACCTCCGGCTCGACCGGCGAGCCGAAAGGCGTCGAAGTGAGTCACCGCAACGTCGTGCGCCTCGTCGACGATCCCGCCTATGCCGAGCTCGGGGCGGGGACGGTAATGCTGCACGCCGCCTCGCCAGCCTTCGATGCCGCCACGCTCGAGGTCTGGGGGCCGTTGGCGAACGGGGGAACGGTCGCGTGCCTTGCCGAGCAGCCCTCCGCGGACGCCGTGGCGGAGGCGATCGGACAGTACGGGGTGACGACGCTATGGCTGACGGCAGGGCTGTTCCATCAGCTAGTCGATCGTCGACCCGAGTCCCTGTCCGCTGTGCACCAGTTGCTTGCAGGCGGCGACGTGCTCTCACCGGACCACGTCCGCCGCGCCCTGGCAGCGCTGCCCGCGAACGCTCGCCTCACCAACGGCTACGGCCCCACCGAGACGACCACCTTCGCCACCACGCACGACCTTCGCCCAGGCGAGCCGGTTGACGACGCGATACCGATCGGGCGGCCGATCCAGGCGACGACCTGCGACGTGCTGGACCCCGCCGGACAGCCGCTTCCGGTTGGCGCGGCAGGCGAGCTGGCGATTGGCGGCGACGGCGTCGCCCGCGGCTACCGCGGCGATCCCGAGTTGACGGCGGCGCGCTTCCAGGCCGATCCCGGCCGCAACGGTGGGCGCCGCTACCTGACCGGGGACCGCGTCCGGCGCCGGGCCGACGGCGCGCTCGAGTTCCTAGGTCGCCTCGACCGCCAGGTCAAGGTGCGGGGGACTCGGGTCGAGCCGGCGGAAGTGGAGAACGCCTTGCGCGCACATCCGGCGGTCGCCGACACGGCGGTCACTCCGTTCGAGCCGACCGTCGCGGGGCCGGCGCTTGCGGCCTATCTGGTCTTCGAGCAAGGATCGCCTCACCCGCCGGCGGCAGAGCTGAGAAAGCACGCCGCCGCCCGCCTGCAGACCGCGATGGTGCCGACCGCCTGGGTGACCCTGCCGAGCCTGCCCCTCAACGCCAACGGCAAGCTGGACAGAGATCGACTTCCTCCCCCCGGCAGCGAGCACCTTGCCCGCGAGGACAGCGACATCGGTCCCCGCAGTGCGACCGAGCGCCGGGTCGTAAAGTGCTTCGAAGAGATCCTCGGCGTGAGGCCGGTCGGGGTGGAGGACGACTTCTTTGCGCTGGGCGGGCACTCCCTGCTTGCGGTGGCGCTGTTCGCCGAGCTGGAACAGATCGGCGGTCACCGCCTGCCGCTCTCGACCATCTTCGAGGCATCGACTCCGCGGACCCTGGCTGCCTGCCTGGGCACCGAGGCACCGGCCTCGCGCTGGGACAACCTGGTGGCGCTGAAGCCACACGGGAACCGCCCACCCCTGTTTGTCGTCGCAGCCGGCGACGGAAACATCGTCGGCTTCGGCCCCCTCGCCCGCCACATGTCGGCTGAGCAGCCGTTCTACGCGCTGCAGCCGAGCGGCCTCGACGGCCGGCGGCCGCTCGACAGCGGCATTCAGACGATGGCGACGCGCTACCTGACGGCGCTCCGGCGTGTACAGCCACACGGCCCCTACCTGCTGGCCGGCCGCTGCAACGGGTCAACCGTCGCCTTCGAGATGGCGCAGCAGCTGCGCGCCGAAGGGGAGAGCGTGCCGCTGCTGCTTGCGCTCGACTCCCCGCCGCCCGCGCCGAAGCCGCGCGAGCTGGCGCCCGGGATCCCCTACGACCAGATCATGGAGAGCGCCTCGATACGAGCCCAAATGGCCGGCGAGGAGGTCCCCGACCTCAATGAGCAAGGTGGGGCGGCCCGCCTGGTCGAGTGGCTGCGGGCGCCACTCGCGCCGGGAGTCTCCCGCTACCTCCACGAGTTCTGGCGCGCGCGGAGCGACCTGCGCGAGGCTTGGCCCGATCCGCTCGGAGCCGATGCGGCCGACCTCGCGGGATTCGCCTGGGCACAAGGCCTCGACGAGCTGGTCCCAGCGATGCTCCTGCCGACCCTCGTTCCCGGCTGCCGAACCCCGGACGACCAAGCGTGGGACTGGGTGATGGCCGCCGTCTGGAGCGAACTGTCGGAACGACCCGCCGATCCGCTGTCGGTGGCTGGCTGGAACGAGTTTCGTGCGCATCTCGTCGAGCCGATGGCAGGGGGAAAGCTCACCCGCTACCTACTCGGGGCCTGGAGCCGGTCCGACCTGCGAGCCGCCTTTCCGCAGCCGCTCGGGGAGAGCGCCGACGCGCTTCGCGCCTGGGCGTGGCTGCATGGCATCGACCAGGGCCTCGCACCGGAGCTCCTGCCCGAGCCACCGGGGCCCCTCTCGCGCCGTCGTCGGCTCGAGCTGGCGCTACGGCCGGCGCAGACGGCAGCCGTCCGCATTCGCGACCGGGCATCCCGCGGCTCCCAGCGGCTCGCATCCGAGGCCCGGCTGCGAGCGATCGAGGAGCTGGAACGACGGCTGAAGCGTCCACTCTCGGGAGCCGGAGCGCGGACCATTCATCGTTCGCTTGCTGCGGCACGTAAAGCCCGCGCTGGCTACCGGGCAGACCCCTGGCCGGACCGG
>DATNGU010000206.1:0-3931 GCA_035605775.1 Solirubrobacterales bacterium
CGACCGCTCGCCAGGTCGACGTGCTGGCCGCGTTCGTCGCCGCTGGCGGATCCGTGGCTGGCGCCGCGCAGGCGGTCGGGGTTCGCCCGAGCACCGCGAAGCGCCATCTCGCCGACCTCCGCGCGCGCTCGGGCTTGACCACGGAGCAGCTGATCTACACCGGCCGGGCGCGCGGCTGGCTCATGGTCCCGAGCCTCGAGCCCAGCTGAATTCGCACCGGCCGAGCGCTGCGCTACCGCAACGATGTGCGGCAGTGATCACTAGTGCCAGCAGGTAGTTGCCGTCCGTCCGCGCAGGCTGGGACCCACGTGGGCTCGACCCGCTTGACCGGTCGCCCGGCGATCAGGCTCCCTGCAGGACCGGCCCGATGGCATCGAGGATGAGGTCGAGCCCAAACTCGAACTCGTCGGCGTAGTCGAAGCCGGACGCGAGCAGCTCACTGCCGACACGCGCGAGGTTCGGGTACGCATCCGCAGGCACCTGGGCGACCACCGCTGACAACTCCTCGGCGTTGCTGAACTGCAGGTTCACCTCCTGGAGCGCGAACCCTAGAACGTAGCTGTCGACGAGGTTGTAGGCGTGCGTCGCCATGACCGCCGAGCACCCGGCGTCGAGCAGGACGGTGATGGTGTCCTCGTGTGTGCGGAGATTCGCCGGGCCGGGCGTCATCCGCGATTCCATGAGCGCGATCGCCCAGGGATGCCGGCGCAGGGCCGCGCGGGTCGAGATCGATTGGGCACGGAGCACCGTTCGCCAGTTCGAGCGATCGGCCGGCCGCTCCACCTCGGCGAAGACGAGGTCAACGATCCCGTCGAGGATGTCGTCCTTGTTGCGAACGTGTCGATAGAGCGACATCGCCTCCACGCCGAGCCGCCGCCCGATCCGCTGCATCGTCAACGCCGCGGTGCCGCCCTCGTCGGCGAGCTCCAGCGCCGCGCGCAGCACCCGGTCCCGGGTGAGCGGCGCTCGCTTCTGATTCGTGCAGCGTGTCATCAAGTGTTCTCCTGGAGTGCCCTTGACGCCATGATAGCTTATGTCATACGCTTATGCCATACGCTTATGACATAAGCGATTCGAAGTCAAGGAGCTAGAGATGACCATGGAAACAACCAGCGACCGCGACCAAGCCCTGGCCGGCAACGCCTTGCTGGCCGACGCGGGGATGATGGCTGTCGTGCAACGCCGCTACGGGCCTCCCGAGGTGCTTGAGTACACCGATGTGGGCCGGCCGGTCGTGGGGGACGGCGACGTCCTGGTCGGCGTCCGCGCCGCTTCGGTCCACCCTGGCGACTACTTCGTGATGACCGGCGTGCCGAGCATCGTGCGGCTGGCGTTCGGTCTGCGTCGGCCACGCCACCCCATACCCGGCAGAGACCTGGCCGGCGTGGTAGAAGCCGTCGGCGCGGCGGTCACGGACCTCCAACCGGGTGATGAGGTGTTCGGTTGGAGCACCGCCGGGACGCTGGCGCAGTACGCGTCCGTGCCCGCGGACCAGCTCGTCCGCAAACCCGAGAGGCTGACGATGGAGCAGGCGGCCACGGTGCCAACGTCGGGGATCACCGCACTGCAGGCTCTGCGCGACATCGCGCACGTGCAACCGGGGCACACGGTGCTCGTCACGGGCGCATCAGGGGGCGTCGGGACGTTCGCCGTGCAGATCGCCAAGTTGTTGGACGCAGAGGTGACCGGGGTGTGCAGCACCCGTAACGTGGAGCTGGTACGGGCCCTGGGCGCCGCGCACGTCATCGACTACACGCGAACGGACTTCACCCAGGCGGGACGGCGCTACGACGTCATCCTCGACAACGTGGAAGCGCAACCGCTGCAGGCGGTACGAAACGCTCTGACACCGACCGGCACGCTCATCCCCAACAGCGGCCGAGGTGGACGCTGGGTCGGCCCGTTGGGCCGGTTCGTCAAGGCTCGCGTGCGATCGCTGGTCACCCGCCAGACGCTGAAGCCGTTCACTTCCGTCCAGAAGCGCCAGGACCTGCGCACACTCGCCGGTTGGCTCGAGGCAGGGGAGCTCACCCCGGTCATCGACCGCACCTACCGGCTGAGCGCAGCAGCCGACGCCCTCCGCTACGTCGGAGCAGGCCACACCCGCGGCAAGGTCGTGATCACCGTCTGAACGTCGGACCAGGTGTCACGACCCACCACAGCGCCACTCGTACACCAGCCACCGCTGTCAGGCGGACGGCTCACCAAGCGAACGAAGGAGCAAACCATGAACAAGACACGACCTGTCCCCATCAACAGCGCTTTGACAGGCCCGCCGATCCCGGTGCAGGCCAAGATCGCCGCCGCATGGACCAGCTTCATGTTCCTCTACATCTACGTCGACTTCTTCAACCTCTACAAGCCCGGCGTCGTCGACGGCATCCTGAATGGCCTCGTCTGGAAGTTCGACGTCAGCCCGACGTTGTTGACCTTCATGCTCGCGTCCGTGGCGATCCCGGCCCTGATGGTGATGCTCTCCATGACGCTGCCCGCCCGGGTGAACCGCGCCACGAACCTCGTCGTTGCATCGCTCCTCATCCCCTACTCGGCGTTCAACGCGGCAGGGGCGACCTGGGAGTGGGCGTCCTTCTACGGCCTCTCCATCGGAATCGAGGTGCTGATCCTGGCCTTCATCCTGCGCTCCGCCTGGACCTGGCCCCGAACGTACTCCGACGCTGCAGATGTCGCGACGGCCGACCGACTGCAACAGCAAGCCCACGCCTGAGCCATCGGTGCTCGACGCAGGCAGGAGAGTGCCTGCGTCGAGCCTGACGCTCACCGCGGCAACCGAGAACAAGAGGACTCGTCCCCATGCCCGCCCTCCCGCCGCGTCTGAGCCTCGAGCAAGTCCGGCGCCTCGCGAAGGACCTGCTCCGCGACCTGAAGGACGGCGATCGCGCCGCAATTCGACGCCTCGCGGTCGTGTCTGCACCATCGACGCTGGCTGGCGCGCAACTCGCCATTGCCCGCGAATACGGATTCCCCAGCTGGGCGCGCCTCAAGCGCGACGTCGAGCTGCGCGAGATCCTCGACTCTCTCGATGTGGGCCGCCTGCGCGCGCTCGTCGCTGAGGAGCCCGACCTCGCGTCGACCACGATGGAACATTGGGTCGATCACCCAGCGGGCGCCTCGCCGCTCGGCTACGTCGCGATGCTCCGGTACGACACCACCCGCGGCATCCGGCGTGACTGGACCGCTACCCGTTGGGTAGCTGGCTGGCGAGGAAGGATTCGAACCTTCGATCTCCTGATCCAGAGTCAGGCGCCTTACCGCTTGGCCACTCGCCAGTGACACGGCGATTCTATCCGCCGCGACGAAGGGCTTTGGCCGTCATCGCTTCGTCGCACGCTCGGCGCATCATTCCGCCATGAAGTTCCCAGGACGGACGAAGACCGAGACCCGGTCCTCGGCCACGACCACTGATCCAACCACCACCGCCATGACCGACGCCGACTGGCGCTCGAGGCTGACTCCCCAGCAGTACCACGTCCTCCGTCAGAAGGGCACGGAGCGGGCCTTTACCGGCGAGCTCTGGGACGAGCACCGCGCTGGCACGTACCGCTGCGCCGGATGCGGCTCGGAGCTGTTCCGGTCCGAGGCCAAGTACGAGTCGGGGACCGGCTGGCCGAGCTTCTTCGCGCCGGTCGACGCTTCGGCCGTCGCGACCGAAACGGACCGCTCGTTCTTCATGACCCGAACGGAGGCCAACTGCGCGACGTGCGGCGGCCACCTGGGTCACGTCTTCGACGACGGCCCGAACCCGACCGGCCTGCGCTACTGCATGAACTCGGCGTCGCTGACGCTCGACCCGGACGACGCCGCCGAGGTGACCCCGCTCCAGTACCTGGACGAGGCTTGATCGGCTCCTAGCCCTTAGGTGGCCAGAACAGCGGCTGATCCCGCTCGTAGACCGTGACGGGGTAGCCGTCCG
>DATNGU010000207.1:0-3381 GCA_035605775.1 Solirubrobacterales bacterium
GGGGCCATAGTCGAAGCCAGCGGCGGCGAGACGGTCGTAGAGGTGCCCGATCTCCAGCGGCTCGGCGCCATCCGGAGGCCAACTGGCGAACGCCTCGGGCGCCACCGGCGCCCGAGCGGAGAGGAAACCCTGGGCGTGGCAGGACCACTCCCCTTCCTCGCCGTCGGGGCGAGAATGGATCGAGACCGCGCGGCGGCCTTCCTCGTCGGGGCCGGAGAGAGTCAGCTGCAATGCGACGGCTCCCTGCTCGGGCAGGACCAGGGGGACCTGCAGGGTCAACTCCTCGAGGGTCTCCGCCCCCGCCTGCCTGCCGGCCCTGAGCGCCAGCTCGACAAAGGCGGTACCGGGCAACAGGGCCGTGCCGGCGACGGCGTGGTCGGCCAGCCAGGGATGGGTCGCGAGCGAGAGGCGACCGGTGAAGGCCAGTCCCTCCCCGCCTGGATCCTCGATCGCCGCGGCCAGCAACGGGTGATTGGCGTCGCCCTGCCCGATCGCGCTCGGGTCCCCGCCGGCAGTCGTGGAGGGGAGCCAGTAACGCCTGCGCTGGAAGGGATAGGTGGGCAGCGGAACCCTCTTTGCCCCGCTTGCCGCAAAGAAAGCCTTCCAGTCGATCCTCGCCCCGGCGGTATGGGCTTCCGCCAGGGAGAGGGCGAAACGCTCCGGCCCGCCCTGATCGCGGCGCAGGGTGCCGAGCACCGCAGCCTCGGCAGGGTCCGGCAACACCGCCTCGGCGGTCTCTCCCATCGCGAAGGCAAAGACGGGATGGGGGCTGACCTCGATCAGTACCCGGTGACCCTCAGCGAGCAGGCTGCGAGTGACCTGCTCGAATTGCACCGGCTCGCGCAGGTTGCGGTACCAGTAGCCGGCGTCGAGCTCCGCGGTGTCCAGCACGCCGCCGGTAACGGTGGAGTAGAAGGGGATCTCCCCCGAGCGGGGGGAGATCGGCGCGAGCACCTCGAGGAGCTCCTCCCGCAATACCTCGACATAAGGGGAGTGGGAGGCGATGGTCGCCGGCACCTCGCGCGCCCGGATGTCTTCGACCGCGCAGTGCTCCAGCAGCTCGTCGAGTGCCTCACGATCCCCGGAGACGATCGTCGAGGAGGGTCCGTTGATTGCCGCCAGCTCGAAGCGCCCTTCCCAACGCTCCAGCAGGGGGTCGAGCTCTGCGGCGGGAAGGGCGAGCGCCGCCATCGCGCCCTTGCCGGCGAGCTTGGAGATCAACCGGCTGCGAACAGCGGCCAGCATCGCCGCGTCCTCGAGGCCAAGCCCGCCGGCGGCGTAGGCGGCGGCGATCTCCCCCTGCGAGTGCCCCGCGACCGCCGCGGGCATGACCCCGTGGGCTCGCCAGAGCTGTGCCAGGGAGGCCATCACCGCGAAGAGAGCGGGCTGGACGACCTCGATGCGATCGATCGAGGGAGCGCCCTCCACCCCCTCCAGGACGTCGCGGACCGAGAAGTCGATGTGGGGGGAGAGCGCCTCTTCGCTGGCCTTCATGTGGGCGGTGAAGGTGGGGGAGGCATCGAGCAGCTCGAGCGCCATCCCCTGCCACTGCGAGCCCTGACCGGGGAAGAGGAAGGCAACCTGGCGCTCGGCTCGGGCGATGCCCCTGGCAATGCCGGGCGCCTCTTCACCCCGAGCCAGCGAGGAGAGCGCGCAAGTCAACTCCTCTCGCTCCGAGCCGATTGCAACCGCCCTGTGCTCGAAGCTGGCGCGGGTAGTGGCGAGGGAGTAGGCGACGTCTTTCAGTGCCAGTTCTGGGTTGTCCCCCAGGTGGGCGACGAGGTGGGAAGCGGACTCGCGCAGGGCCTCCTCGCCTTTGGCCGAGAGCGGCAGGAGCAGCGGCCCCGCCGGGAACTGCCCTTCCTCGGCGGGTGCGTCTTCCTGCTCGGCCCCAGCATCTGCGCTGGATACAGGCGCCTCCTCCAGGATCACATGGGCGTTGGTCCCGCTGACGCCGAAAGAGGAGATGCCGGCGCGGCGGGGACGGCCGTTCGACTCCCAAGGCTGCGCCTCGGTCAGCAGCTCGATCTCCCCCGCTTCCCACTCCACCTTGGAGGAGGGCGCGTCGACGTGCAGCGTCTTCGGCAAGACGCCCTCGCGCATCGCCAACGCCATCTTGATCACGCCGGCTACTCCCGCAGCGGCCTGGGTGTGGCCGATATTGGACTTGATCGAGCCCAGACGCAGCGGCCTCTCGCGCTCTTGGCCGTAGGTGGCGAGCAGGGCACCGGCCTCGATCGGGTCGCCCAAAGTGGTGCCGGTGCCGTGGCCCTCGACCGCATCGACGTCCGTCGGCTCGAGGCCCGCGTTGGCCAGCGCCTGGCGGATCACCCGCTCCTGGGAAGGGCCGTTGGGCGCGGTGAGGCCGTTGGAGGCGCCGTCCTGGTTGACGGCGGTTCCCCTGATCGTGGCGAGAACAGGATGGCCGTTGCGCTCGGCGTTAGAGAGCCGCTCCAGCGCCAGCACGCCGACACCCTCCGAAAAGCCGGCGCCGTCTGCTGCCTCGGCGAAGGACTTGCTGCGTCCGTCGGAGGAGAGACCGCGCTGCGCGCTGAAGCCGACAAAGAGGCCTGGCGTAGAGAGGACCGTAACCCCACCGGCCAGAGCGATTGTGCACTCTCCCTGCCGCAGCGCCTGGGAGGCGAGGTGGGTCGCGACCAGCGAGGAGGAGCAGGCCGTGTCGATCGAGATCGCCGGGCCCTCCAGGCCGAGGGCATATGCGACGCGCCCCGAGACGGCGCTACCCGCTGCCCCGGAAACGAAATGGCCCTCGAGGCCAGCTGGAACATGCGCCATACCCGCCCCGCTGTCATGGGACATCACCCCCGCGAACACCCCCGCCGGCTGCCCGCGCAGCGAAGTAGGGTCGATGCCGGCGTCCTCCAATGCCTGCCAGCAGGCTTCCAGCAACAGCCGTTGTTGGGGGTCGGTTGCCAAAGCCTCGCGCGGGCTGATACCGAAGAACTCGGCATCGAACTCGGCGGCGTCGACAAGGAAGCCGCCCTCGCGCGCATAGCTGGTACCGGGGTGGTCGGGGTCTGGGTGATAGAGGCGCTCGAGGTCCCAGCCACGGTCTGCGGGAAAGGGGGCGATTGCGTCTGTGCCCTCGCTGACCAGCTCCCAAAGCTCTTGTGGGGAGCTGACCGCGCCGGGGTAGCGGCAGGACATGCCGACGATCGCGATCGGCTCTTCACTGGCCTGTGTCCTGACCGCGACCTGCTTTGCGATGCCGCTGGCGCTTACCTGGCCCAGCAAGTAGCTGGCCAGCGCCGCCGCAGTGGGGTAGTCGAAGACGAGCGTCGCCGGCAACCGCAGTCCGGTCAGGGCACCGAGGCGGTTGCGCAACTCGACCGCGGCGAGGGAGTCGAAGCCGAGGTCCTT
>DATNGU010000208.1:0-6482 GCA_035605775.1 Solirubrobacterales bacterium
GAGTGGCGGATCAAGAAAGACAACGTTCCCGGGATCACGACCACGGCGATCGTCACCCCGGACAAGGTCGGCACCTACCAGCTGATCTGCACCGAGCTTTGCGGCTTTGGCCACGCTTCGATGCGGGCAAAAGTCATAGTCGAGCCGCCGGCTGAGTTCCGCAATTGGGTCGGCGGCCTGCAGGAGAAGGTGCCGGCGCCCTATTTGGAGGCGATCCGCCAGGACACGGAAACCGACCCGGAGCCCCTCGGGGCCGGCGGGGCATAATGGAGAGGCAGATTTCCTGATGGCAGCTGCGATTAAGCAACCGGGATGGATTCGAGGCCTGCTCGGCGCGGTGCTGGCGGCAGCCTTCGGCTTTGGCCTCGTCATCGTGCTGCGCGAGATCTCCGGACTGCCGATCTACCAGACCGAGCAGACCGGCTATCCGCACGTCGTCGTGCCGCTGGTCACCGGCCCGCTCGGCTTCCTCGCTGGCTTCGGCTGTTTCGACTACTGGCTGCGCTGGGCAGCCGGGATGCCGACGATTCCCGAGGACCACTCCCAGCACGGCGCCAAGAGCTGGCACGACTACTTCCGCTTCAACACCGATCACAAGGTGATCGGCATCCAGTACATCTGCACGACCTTCTTCTTCTTCTTCGTGGGTGGCCTGATGGCGATGCTGATCCGTGCCGAGCTGGCCCAGCCCGGCACCCAGATCGTCGACGCCGCCACCTACAACAGCCTCTTCTCCACCCACGCGGTGCTGATGATCTTCGTCTTCGTCATCCCCGTCTTCGCCGGGATCGCCAACTACGTGCTGCCACTGATGATCGGCGCGCCGGACATGGCCTTCCCGCGCCTCAACGCGCTCAGCTTCTGGATGCTGCCTCTCGCCGGCCTACTTTTCATCGGCAGCTTCTTGGCGCCCGGCGGCGCCTTCGACGCCGGCTGGACCGGCTACGCGCCGCTCTCGACCGGCGCCCCCCTGGGGCAGTCGTTCTTCAATCTCGGCGTCCAGTTCGCCGGTGCCTCTTCGATAGCCACCGCTCTCAACTTCCTTGTGACGATTATTACTATGCGTGCGCCTGGAATGACCTTTTGGCGCATGCCGCTACTGGTCTGGGCCAACCTTTCGACCTCGCTGCTGGTCGTCGCTGCGACCCCCTTCATCGCCGGCGCCCAGTTCATGGTCCTCTTCGATCGCGTCCTCGGCACCCAGTTCTTCCAGTTCGCCGGTGGTGGCGACGTGATCAGCTACCAACACATCTTCTGGTTTTACTCACACCCGGCCGTCTACATCATGATGCTGCCCGGGTTCGGGATCATCTCTGAGGTCATCTCGACCCACGCCCGCAAGCCGATCTTCGGCTACCGGCTGATGGCTTTGGCCCTGATCGGGATCGTCGTCCTCAGCTACTCGGTCTGGGCGCACCACATGTTCGTGGCCGGCATGTTCAGTTGGCTGCGGGTTCCAATGATGTTCACCACGCTGTTGATCGCGGTGCCGACCGGGATCAAGATCTTTTCCTGGCTAGGAACCCTCTACTTCGGCAAGATCCACACCTACTCGACGGCGATGTTATTTGCGCTCGCCTTCATTGTCACCTTCACGATCGGCGGCATCAGTGGCGTCATGCTCGGCATGGTGCCGATCGACATCCACGTCTCCGACACCTACTTCATCGTCGCCCACATCCACTTCGTCCTTTTCGGCGGCTCTGTCTTCACGATCTTCGCCGGCATCTATCACTGGTTCCCGAAGATGACCGGGCGCATGTACGACGAGAAACTCGGCCGGGTCCACTTCTGGGGAACCCTGTTCGGCACCTGGGTCACCTTCATCCCGATGCACTGGGTCGGCATGGACGGAATGCCGCGTCGCGTCGCTGACTACGCAACCCAGTTCGGTGAGTGGAATCTGCTGATCAGCTGCGGTGCCTTCATCCTCGGCGCCGTCCAGGTGGTCTTCCTCTACAACATGATCGTCAGCTGGCGCTTCGGTCCGCGCGCCGATGCCAACCCGTGGCGTGCGAACTCGATCGAGTGGCAGGTTTCCTCGCCGCCGCCGATCTATAACTTCGACGAGATCCCGCGGGTGGTCGGCGGGCCTTACGAGTTCGGTGTCCCGGGCGCCCGCCACGCGATCATGGCCGGTGAAAGCGCCGAGGCGCCGAAGCCAGAGCCGACGGTAGTGGGTTCGTCGTGAGCGAGGCAGCGCAGGGACGCCCGCTGCTGATCTTCCTTAACGAGGTTGCCGGTGGCCGCAAGTTGTTGCAGGCCGTCCGTGAGCGGGCCGAGAAAGTGCCTTTGGTCGCCGTCGCCGCGCCGCAGAACCAGCCGGCCGTCGGCCAGCTGATCGACGCCGGTGAGCTGCGCGATGCCGCGCGGGCCAGGGTCGAGGTGACGATGTCGATCCTGGCCGAGTACGGGATCGAGTCGGTCGGCGAGGTGATGGACCGCGATCCGGCCCTCGCACTTGACGATGCGGTGCGGGCCCACGAGCCCGGAGAGGTACTGCTTTCCTGCCTCTACGAGACTCGCTTTGGTTTTGCTCGCAAGGACCTGGTTGAGTGGGCACGTGGTCGGTTCGAACCCGAGGTGAAGGTCGCCCATATTCCCGTTCGGATCGAAGACGACTCCGTCAGCTGGGAGAAAAGTCACACGCTCGTCGTTGCCACTCAGACGGTTGCTGCGCCGGACCTCGTCAGGCGACTCAAAGAGCGGGCCGCCGGCCATCCGCACCGCTACACGATCATCTGCCCGCGCGCCGAGGGTGTCTCCGAGGCGGAGATCGTCCGCGATCTCGCCTCGACCTTGGCCGAGCTCTACCGTGCCGACATCGACGCCACGGGGCAGCCAATGAGTCCCGACCCCTTCCACGCCGTGCAAAACGCGATCGAGCACTACCGGATCGACGAGGTGCTGATCTCGACCTTCGCCGGCGAGGGCTCTCAGTGGCTCGAGGACGATCTGATCGGGCGGGTCCGCGAAATCACCGATAAGCCGGTCGAACACATCGAGGTCGGCCGGTCGGCAGAGGCCGTTGCCGCCGCCGTGGCAGATGGAGGGGAATCCTGATGGAGAGCGCTACCGTCGCACTCGGTCACTCTCACGAGGAGGAGCACCACGGGCCGCCGGAGGCCAACCAGAGCTCGCGGATCGATCGCCAGACGCTTGGGATTCTGCTCTTCATCGTCTCCGAGGTGATGCTGTTCGGAGCTTTCTTCGCCTCCTACTTCTTCCTTCGCGTCGTCGTCGATCCGGCGACCTGGCCGCCGCACCCCTATGAGCTGCCGGTCGCCGTCGCCGGCGTCAACACCGCGATCCTGGTCTCTTCGAGCTTCACGATCCACTACGCGCTCGAGTCGATCCGCCGCGGCAATAAGAAGGGCCTGAAACTGGGCTTGGTGCTGACCTGGCTGCTCGGTGCCACCTTCCTTTTCATCCAGATCAACGAGTACGTACACATCGGCTTCAGCGCCCGCGACCTCGCTTTCGGCTCGATCTTCTACGGACTTACCGGCCTGCACGGCGCCCACGTTTTCGTCGGACTGTTGCTGCTTAGCTTCGCCACGATTCGAGCCTTCCGTGGCCACTTCGGCCCCAAGGCCGAGGATCATCTCGGTGTCGAGGTGCCGGGTATCTACTGGCACTTCGTAGACGTGATGTGGATCATCGTCTACACGGCTGTTTACATCCTCTAGAAACCTGCAGGCTGCCATCCGCCGAAGATTGCGGCGGCGCTGAAGGCCGCGTGTGTCGGCTCTACGACCTGGTCGTCGTTCCGGTAGCGGACCAGGCCCGACCACCTGAGATTGCGGATCGCCTCGGTGGCTGCCTCAACCTCCGTGCTGTCGTTGGGGTCGCTGACGATTCTCAGGGAAAGCTCTCCGACTGTCAGGCGCTGAGGGTGTAGTTCATGGCCTCTTCGAGGATTACCCGTTCGACCAGCGCGAGGTCGTACTTGGGCGGGATGCCCGCGACCGCCGCGGCCCCGCTCATTCCGCCCTAGCTTGCCGGTGGTGGTTCACGGCTCTCGTCACCCAAGCTGGGCTCTCCTTGAGGCGGGTGACGTAGAGGGCCTGCCCGTCCTCCACGTCATCTGTCTCGCTCACGAGGCCAAAGGAGTCGAGGATTCGCAGATGGTGTGTCGCACGCCTCGGGCGCATCCCGGTCTTGCTGCTCACCTGAGCGATCCCCATCGGCTCAGTGGGGTGCAGACTGCAGAGGATGTCTAGGCGGGCGTCATGCTCGACCACCGCCCGTCTCGGGGGTCGGTGAGGCCGGCTCATGCCTTTCGTCCCACCCCCTTGCTCCCGCCCTTACGTTTCCGTTTGGCTTTCGGCGCTTTGCTCTTTCTCGCCTTGCGTTTCCCCTGTTCGGCTGCCTCGACCTCGGAGTGGGTCGGCGACGGGAAGGCGAAGATCCCGAAGGTCGCCTTGAAGCAAGGCGCGCCTTCGCCGTTGGCCCGCCGCTCGACCGTCTCAGCCTCCAGCCGCTCGGATTCTTCAATCGCCCACCTGACGACTTTGTCGTGCTCCGCCCACGCGATCTTGTCCAGGTCGCGGGGCGCCCAGTAGACGCACACGTCCTCCCGCGCATACAGCTTGCCGGTCGCGTCGGCCTGGGCCAGCCGGTCGTTGAAGTTGCCGATGGTCGCACCCATGACGCCGGGGCGGAGGACGGGCGCTAGCGCTCCCCAATCCTTATCCCCGAACAGCGCCGCCTCGTTTGCTCGGTGCATGTGCTTGATTGCGCCCCGCACCTTTTCTTCCTTGACCAGTTCGAGGATGCTGTGTTCGCGCAGCACTTTGAAGGCGTATGACGCGACGCCTAAAGACACTTCGGCGTCCTCGGCGAATTCGCTCGGCGAGTAGAGGCGCTGGATCGCGACGGCGACGATTTCCGCCCGAAGGGGGTCCTTGCCTATGATCGCCACCTTGGGGTCGATGGCATCTGCCGCCCGCTCGCGCGCCTTCTTGGTCGTGCCCTTGTAGGAGGGGCGCTGACGCTTGACCTTGCTGGCCGCTTTGCCTTTGCGTTGTCCACCTCTGCCCGCAGTCCCTTTGTTCACTTCTCCCTCACGTTTTGTCCGGGAACCCAACGGCTTCATCCCTCGGCATACAACGAGTCGTAAAGCGCCGACTAGTTAAGCAACCTTTTTGGGTGCTTCGCGCGTGATGCGCCTCCCTCTGTTGACTGCTAAAGATTTATTGAGCATTCTTACGCCTTCGCATTGAGGCGAGGTCGCCGATGCGCAGAGGTGCGGAGACGGCAGCGCCCCCTAGCTAATGGGAGGAGGTGGATCGCATGGTGCTCAAGACCGAGAAGGTCGCGTCGATGACGCTTCGTATCGTTAAGAACGGCTGATACGAGAAGGGGGCGGGCTGGCTTCCAGTCGTTTAGCCAGCCCGCCCCCGTCTTAACTACCTACCTACTAAGGTCCGACACTCGGTGGCGGTGATGGGAGGTCAATACACCGCCGAGTTGAATCACGTCAGACCTGTTCTGCGAAGCCTACGACCCCGACCGGCCCATTACTTCATGCTGATTTGAGCAAAGCGACCCTTAGAGCTGGGAGTGGCCGACCTCAAGTCTCCTCGACCTGCAATAGCAGCGCCGGAGGCTCTATGACGGATAGAGAAAATGAGGGTCGGGTAGTAAAACTGATGCTATGCACAATCCCCTGACGTCCGAGGCTGACGCGTTCCGGTGGGTCGTCGTCATCGGGGTCGGAGCTGTTTCGGTGATTGCGCTGACCTTGTTGACGAGGCCGGTGTTCGGGGTGGTTTTGGCCGCGGCGCTGATTGGTTTTGGTGCCGGGATCGCCTATCGCGGTTCGCGCGGTTCCCTCCCGCGCAGCGTCGCCCTGACCCGCGGCGGCGATGGCAAGCACCGGCTGCTTGTCGTCGCCAACGAGACCGTCGGAGGCGAGGCCCTGCTGGAGGCTATCCGCAGCCGTTGCAGCAATCGCAACTGCGAGATCCTGGTCGTGACGCCGGCACTGGCCGGGTCCCGCGCATCACACTGGGCATCCGACATCGACGAAGCGATCGAGCTGGCGCGCCAGCGGATGGAGCTGTCGCTGATCGCGATCGGCGATTTGGGTCTAAAGGCCAGGGGTGAAATTGGCGACTCCGATCCCAACGTTGCGATCGAGGATGCGCTTCGTGTGTTCCCGGCTGACGAGATCGTGATCTCGACCCATCCTCCGCACCGCTCACGCTGGTTGGAGCACGGTGTTGTCGAGCGAGCACGACGTGAGGTCGACCTGCCGATCACCCATGTGGTCGTGGACCTCGCGACCGAGAGCGTTGCAAGGAATTGATGCTCGCCGCTCTACTCGGCGTTACGTCACCCTGCTCGGCCTGATCTTCACTCAGCTCTGAACAAGTGCCGGCGCGCCGTCCTCCTGGCCTTGAGCCAAGTCGACGGTTTCCGCTGCGCTGTCTCTCGGCCCCAAGCGGCCCGCCGTGGCGACGGTCCAAAGCATCGCC
>DATNGU010000209.1:0-5257 GCA_035605775.1 Solirubrobacterales bacterium
AAGGGCTGCTCGAGCGACGCGCCGCCGAGCTCGACGCCGCCGAGCTGGAGCAGCATCTGGCGAAAGACCGGGTCGACATCACCCTGCCGGGAACGCCGGCGCGGCCCGCCGGGCACCTGCACTTGATTACCCGCACCACGCGACAGATCGAGGACGTGATGATCGGGCTCGGCTACCGGGTCGTCGAGGGGCCCGAGGTCGAGCACGACTACTACAACTTCACCGCGCTCAACCACCCGCCGGGGCATCCGGCGCGGATGCTCCAGGACACCTTCTACGTCCAGTCCCATCCCGAGGTGCTCCTGCGTACCCACACCTCGCCGGTTCAGATCCGCTCGATGGAGGCGCAGCCGCCGCCGATCTTCGTGATCGTCCCGGGCAAGGTCTACCGGCGCGACTCAGACGCTACCCACAGCCCGATGTTCCACCAGGTCGAGGGGTTGGCGATTGGCGAGGGAATCACGCTTGCCGACCTGCAGGGAACGCTGGAAGAAATGCTGAAAGCGATCTTCGGCTCTGGCCGCGAGGCACGGATGCGACCGCACTTCTTTCCCTTCACCGAGCCCAGCGTCGAGTTCGACGTCTCTTGCTTCCAGTGCGAGGGATCGGGCGAGCTCGCCAGAGGCGAGCGCTGCAACCTCTGCAAGGGACAGGGCTGGATCGAGGTCGGCGGCGCAGGCATGGTCGATCCCAATGTGCTCGGCTTTGTCGCCGAGAGCGGTTATGACCCCGAGCGCGTGCAAGGTTTCGCCTTCGGCATGGGAGTGGAGCGGATTGCGATGCTGCGCCACGGCGTGCCGGACCTGCGGCGCTTCTTCGACAACGACGTGCGAATGCTGGGGCAGTTCCTATGAGAGTCCCGTACTCATGGCTGCGCGAATACTGCGACCCGGGGGTCGATGCCCCTGAGCTGGCCGAGCGGCTGGCGATGACTGGTACCGAGGTCGAGCGGGTCGGTGCCGTTGGTCCGCCGGTGGCGGACGGCTTTGTGATCGGCAGGGTGATCGAGTGTGGGGCGCACCCCGACGCCGACCGGCTCAGCATCTGCACGGTCGATACTGGCGACGGCGGTCCACGCACGATCGTCTGCGGCGCCCCTAACGTGGCGGCTGGACAGACCGTGCCGGTGGCCCTGCCGGGCGCGACGATGCCGGGTGGGACGAAGCTGGGAAAGGCGAAGCTGCGTGGCGTCGAGTCGCACGGGATGATCCTCTCGGCCGCCGAGCTTGAGATCGCCGAGGAGTCGGAAGGGATCATGGTGCTCGACGATGGCCTTGCGCCTGGCACGCCCCTGGGTGAGGTGCTGCCGATCGCCGCGCCAGTGCTGGAGCTCGAGGTGACGCCTAACCGGGTCGACTGCTTTGGCGTCTATGGGGTGGCGCGCGAGGTGCACGCGATCAGCGCCGCGCCGTTCGCTGCCGAGCCGTGGGCCGAGGACGCTCCCGCCGCTGGCGAGGGCGAGGTCAGCGACTACGCCTCGGTCGCGGTCGAGGTGCCCGAACTCTGCCCGCGCTTCACCGCGAGGGTCTTCACCGGGGTGACGGTCGGGCCTTCGCCGGCTTGGCTTCAGGCACGGCTGAGCGCGGCGGGCCAGCGGCCGATCAACAATGTCGTCGACATCACCAACTACGTGATGCTGCTGACCGCCCAGCCGCTGCACGCCTTCGACCTCGACAAGGTGCCCGACGGGGCGCTGACCGTGCGCACGGCTGCCGAGGGAGAGAAGATGACCACCCTCGACGGGGTCGAGCGGACGCTCGACCCGGAGACGGTGCTGGTCTGCGATCGCAACGGGCCCTCGGGCGTCGCCGGGATCATGGGGGGGCAGGTTTCCGAGGTCTCGGCGGAGACGACGCGGGTCTTGCTCGAGGTCGCCAACTGGAGCGGGACCAACATCCTGCGGACCTCGCGCCTGCTCGGCCTCCGCTCGGAGGCCTCGTCGCGTTTCGAGAAGCAGCTCCACCCGGAGCTTTGCCTGCGGGCCCAGCGGATCGCTTCGCGGCTGATGGTCGAGCTCTGCGGGGCGGAACTGGTGCCGGGCACGATCGACGTTGCCGTCGAGATTCCCCCGGCGCCGCGGATTCGGCTGCGCGACGAGCGGGTGGAGGGCCTGCTCGGAATGCGGATCGAGCAGAGCGACCAGGTTGCTTACCTCCAGCGGCTCGGCTTCGGTGTTGAGCCCGAGGGCGTGGATCTCTTGATCGAGGTGCCGCCCGACCGCCACTACGACGTCACCCGCGAGGTCGATTTGATCGAGGAGGTCGCGCGCATCCACGGCCTCGACGAGCACCTCCCCTCGACCCTGCCGGGCTCTGCCGGGCAGGCGGGCGGGCTGAGGCGCGATCAGCGGCTGCGCCGGCGCGCCGAGGACGCGATGCGCGACCTCGGCTTCGATGAGATCGTCGGCTGGAGCTTCACCGATCCCGGCGAGGCGGAGCGGCTGCGGATCCCCGCGGACGATCCGCGCGCGCACGCCGTCACGATCTCCAACCCGCTCTCCGAGGATCAGTCGACGATGCGGACGACCCTGCTCGGCTCGCTGCTCGACGTGGCGCAGCGCAATCTGGCCCACGACGCCGAGCGGGTCGCGATCTTCGAGTCCGGCCGCGTCTACCTGGACTGCCAGCCGACGGGCGGAAAAGGGAAATCCGACCTTGTTGCTGGGGCCGTCGATCCGCTTGGCGGGGGGTTTGCCGGCGGCCGGCCGGCGCCTTTCGCCGAGCCGCAGCGGCTCGCTTGCCTCGCGGTCGGCCCGCTGGCGCCGAAGTCGTGGCGAGACGGAGGCGAGGCGGCGGACTTCTTCGTGCTCAAGGGAGTGCTGGAGGGGCTCGCGGCACGACTCGGGGTGGAGCTCGGCTTCGAGCCGGCGAGCGAGCCGTTCCTGCATCCCGGCCGCGCCGCGAAGGTCCTGGTCGGCGACGACGATGCCGGCTGGATCGGCGAGTTGCACCCGCTCGTCTGCCGCGAGTGGGACCTGGAGGCGGCGGTCTGCTTCGAAGCGGATCTGGCGGCGCTCGTCGCGGTCGCTTCCGCCGGCGAGGAGATCTTCGAGGACGTCACGACCTTCCCGGCGGTGCGGCAAGACCTTGCCGTCCTCGTGCCCGCCGAGGTCTCGGCGGCGCAGGTGCGCGACGCCGTCCTGGCCGGTGGCGGTGAGCTGCTTCGCTCCGCCGAGGTCTTCGACCTCTACGAAGGGGAGCAGCTGGGGGAGGGACGCAAGAGCCTCGCCCTGCGGCTCGAGTTCCGGGCCGGCGATCGAACCCTCACCGACGACGAGGTCGTCACGCGTCGCGAGGCGATCGCTACCGAGCTGGACGGAATTGGAGGATCACTTCGTGAATGACGCGCGGCCGCAACCACTCTCGGGAGACCCTGCAGCGCGGGTCCTGGTCGCCGGGGCCTCGGGCTTCACCGGTGCCCTCGCCGCGCAGATCGTCTGGCGTCATCCGCGCTTGGAGCTGGTCGGGGCCACCTCGCGCAGCGACGCCGGCACGCGGCTGGATCACCTCTACCCGCGCTACCGGGTACCGCTGGAGTTGACCGAGCTCGACCTCGACACGCTGGAGGACGTCGATGCGGCGATCGTCGCCTACCCGCACGGTGCCTCGGCGCCAACCGTCGCCGCCCTACGCGGCCTTGGGGCGTTGGTCGTCGACCTCTCCGCCGATTTCCGGTTGCGCGACCTGCCGACGTATGAGCGCTGGTATGGCGAGCACGGCGCGCCGGAGTTGCTGGACGGCGCCGTCTATGGCCTCACCGAGTTCTATCGGGAGCAGCTGCGCGAGGCCGAGCTGGTGGCGACGCCCGGCTGCTACCCGACCGCGAGCGTGCTGGCGCTGGCCCCGCTTGCCGAGCGCGGCCTGCTCGCCGACGTCGTGATCGACGCCAAGCAGGGCGTCTCCGGGGCCGGGCGCGGCGGCGGCGACGCGATGCACTACGCGAGCATGGACGAGAACGCTTTCCCCTACAAGACCGAGGGCCACCGGCACCGGCCGGAGATCGAGCAGGAGCTGGCGGCGCTCGGCAGCGAGACGCCGGTCACCTTCGTCCCGCACCTGCTGCCGCTCGATCAGGGCGAGCTGACCAGCTGCTACGTGCAGCTGAGCGAGCCGATCTCCAAGCAGGAGGTGCAGGCGCTGTACGCCGAGCGCTACGCGGCCGAGCCGTTCGTCCACGCGGTCGAGCGGCCTCCCGGGCTGCGCGACGTTCGCGATACGAACGAGTGCCACGTCTACGTGACCGTCGAGGAGCGCGGCCGGGTGCTCGCCTTCTCCGCAATCGACAACCTCTGGAAGGGCGCCTCGGGTCAAGCGGTGCAGAACCTCAACCTGATGCTGGGCCTGGATGAGACGGAGGGGCTCCTGTGAGCGAGTTCTTCAGGTCGCGCTGGGTCGAGCCGCCGAGCGGGGTCGAGCAGCTGGACTCCGCGCAGCTCGCGCCGGGGTTTAGAGCTGGCGCTGCCCACTGCGGGCTCAAGGGCGGCGGTAAGACCGACGTCGGGCTGCTGGTCTGCGACGCGCCACGGGTCTCGTCGTCGTTGCTGCTGACCCGCAACGCCTCCGCTGCCGCGCCGGTGCGGGTCTGCCGGCAGCGGGTCGATCGCGGCGCTGTTCGGGCCGCTGTCGTCAACGCCGGCAACGCCAACGCCGAGACCGGCGAGCAGGGGTTCGCCGATGCCTGGGCGATGTGCGAGGAGGCCGGCGCCAAGCTGGACTTGGACCCGAGCGCTGTCGCCGTCGCCGAGACCGGGGTGATCGGGGTGCCGCTGCCGATCGACGCCGTGCTGGTCGGGGTCGGCGAGGCGGCGGGCTCGCTCGCCGAGGACGGTGCCGGCGTCTTCTCCGATGCGATCCTGACCACCGACCGCTGGCCGAAGAGCTGCAGCGTGCGGGCCGGCGGCGTGACCCTCTCGGCCCAGGCGAAGGGGGCCGGAATGATGCAGCCGGATTTCGCCACGATGCTTTGCTTTGTGCAGACCGACGCGGTTGTCGAGGATCCCGATGCCGCGCTGCGCTCAGCCGTCGACGCCTCCTTCGAGCGGATCACGGTCGACGGTCAGATGAGCACCAACGACACCGTGCTGCTGCAGGCAACCGGCGAGAGCGGCGCGGCGCTTCCGGCGGGGCTGCTGGAGGCGGTCCTGCTGCAGCTGGCGCTCGAGATCGTCGCCGACGGCGAGGGTGCGACGCGGGTGGGCCGGATCGACGTCTCCGAGGCCGCGAGCGGGGAGGAGGCCGACCGGGTCGCGCGGGCGATC
>DATNGU010000210.1:0-4737 GCA_035605775.1 Solirubrobacterales bacterium
GTGGCTGGAGCAGGCGTCGGCTCGATCCTCACCTACGTCCCCGGCAAGATCTACCTAGGCGGCCCCCACAACGGCAACCCGCTCAGCGTGATCGCGATCACCCCGATCGTCGCCGGTCCCTTCGACGTCGGCACCGTCGTCGTCAGGGAGGCATTGACGCTCAACCCAGAGACCGCCGAAGTAGAAGTAGACGGCGAGGCATCGGACCCGATCCCCCACATCCTGCAGGGGATCCCGACCAAGGTCCGCGACATCAGGGTCTACGTCGACAGAGACAAGTTCATCTTGAACCCGACCAACTGCAACGAATCGAGCGCTAAAGCGACCCTCTTTGGCAACTACCTCGATCTCTTCAGCCCAGCCGACGACGTCCCGGTCGCACTCTCGACCCGCTACCAGGCCGCCAACTGCCTGAACCTCGGCTTCAAGCCGAAACTGAGTTTGAAGCTGAACGGCGGGACGAGGAGAGGGGCTCACCCGGCTCTGAAAGCAACTCTCAACGCAAGGCGCGGAGACGCCAACATCGGCAAAGCCGTGGTGACGCTGCCGAGCTCGGCCTTCCTCGATCAGGCCCACATCCGCACGATCTGCACCCGGGTGCAGTTCAAAGCGAAGAGCTGCCCCCAGGGCTCGATCTACGGCTACGCCAGGGCGACCACGCCATTGCTCGACGAACCGATCGAAGGGCCGGTCTACCTGCGGTCCTCGAACCACAAGCTGCCTGATCTGGTCGCAGCGCTTCACGGTCTCGTCGACGTCAACGTCGTCGGGCGGATCGACTCCTTCAAGGGCGGGATTCGCTCGAGCTTTGAAACCGTCCCCGACGCACCGGTGACCAAGTTCACCCTCTCGATGCAGGGCGGCAAGAAGGGGCTGGTCGTCAACAGCCGCAACCTCTGCGCGGCCAAGAACAGGGCCACCGCCCAGTTCACCGGGCAGAACGGGGTTCCTTACAACTTCAAGCCGGTGGTTCAGGCGAAGTGCGGGAAGAAGGCCAAGAAGGGGAAGAGGAAGTAGCCCTTCGCAGTCAGAAATACCACGTGCGTATCTTGACAAATGTGAACTGACATGTTTGTATTGAGCGGTGTCTTCGGCTGAGAACGGACGTGGTATGGCGACCCGCGAGCCGCGCGGGTCGCGCCGCCGGCCGGGGGTCGAATCCCCAGAGGTGGAGCGGATTCCGCCTCGCTCGGGCCTCTCGCGGGCGGAGGTGATCGCCAACCAGCGGCGGCGTATCTTCGACGGGTTCGCCGCCGCCCTCGCCTATCACGGATACGAGGACACCAAGGTCGCCGACATCGTCGAACTCGCCGGCCTCTCCCGCGCGACCTTCTACGAGCACTTCAAAGGCAAGGAGGCCTGCTTCTCCGCCGCCTACGAGGACGGTGTTGAGCGCCTCGCCGCCGCCGTCGAAGCGACTGTCGACGGCGAGCGAGGCTGGGCTTGGTGTCTTTCGGCGGGCCTGAGCGCCGGCCTCGACTTCCTCGCCGCCGACCCGCCTTACGCGCACCTGCTGCTGGTCGAGGCGCTCGCCGCCGCGCGTCCGGCCCGGCTCGAGCACGAGCGTTCGCTGGTTCGCCTCGCCGAAGCAATGCGTCCTCCCGCTGCGGTGCCCGGCGGCGAAGCGGTCCCCGAGGAGACCCTGCGGTTGCTCGCCGGCGGGCTCGCCTCGCATCTGTCGGGCCGCGTGCTCGCCGGCGAAGCGGAGCGTCTCGGCGAGGACCACGACCTGTTGCTCCGGTACCTGCTCGCGCCCTCCTCGGCGTCCGATGCGCGTGCCGCCACAGGGTGACGGGGGGCCGGAGCGCTTCGAGCCGGGAGCCTTCGACGACCTCTCGCCCGAGCTGGCCCTCTCTCAGCTGCCCGGTGGCCGCCACGGCCTGCCGCGCGCCTTCGTCACACGCAACCAGCGCCTGCGCATCGTCAACGCGATGCTCAGCGTCCTGCCGCAGCACGGGTATTCGGCGACGACGATCGCCCACATCACGCACGAGGCCGGCGTCTCCCGTGGGGCTTTCTACGCGCAGTTCGCGAGCAAAGAGGACTGCTTCCTGGAGACCTATGCCCTTGCGGCCAGCTGGCTCTGCGAGCGCCTCGAGCAAGCAGCGGCGGGGGAGGAGGCGTGGCCGGACCAGGTTCGGGCCTCCGTCGCCGAGGCGCTGCGGCTGCTCGCCGGCAACCCGCCGCTCGCTCACCTGATCGCGGTCGAGCCGGCGCGGGCCGGTGCCGCGGCTCGAGCACGGCAGCAGGCTTGCCTCGCCCACCTCGGAGAGGCGCTGCGTGCCGGTCGGCCCGGCCGGGGGGAGCTGCCAGCCGAGCTCGAGGAGCTGCTGCTCGGCGGCGTCCTCTCGCTGATCGGCCGCTACGTCGACACCGAGCGCACCGAACGGCTGCCGGAGGCGACCGGCGAGCTCGTGCACTACCTGCTCATCCCCTACCTCGACCCGGGGGAGCCGGGGCGGATCGCGGCGGAGGCCGCCTGAGGCCTGCGGATCTCTCCCCAGGGTCGCTATACTTTTTGAAGTAAAGCCGGATCGGAATTAAGGTATTTAGGAGACCCATGGCCACCGCGCAGACCAAGCAGCAGATCGAGGAGATCGAGCCCTTCGAGGCGTCGCAGGAGATCGAGGGCGGCGACGTCGTCCTGGTCGACACCCGCGAGCCGCACGAGTACCAGGAGGCCCACCTCGAGGGCGGCAAGCTCGTCCCGCCGGGCTTGCTCGGCGACGAGATCGCCACCGCGGCGCCCAATAAGTCCGCTCGCACGATTCTCTACTGCCGCAGCGGCAACCGCTCATACAAGGCGGCCGAGCAGCTGCAAGCGCTCGGCTACGAGGACGTCGCCTCGATGGCGGGGGGGATCCTCGCCTGGCAGGAGCAGGGGCTGCCGGTGGTCGCCGCCAGCGGCATGACCGCCGAGCAGCGCGATCGCTACTCGCGCCACACGCTGCTGCCCGAGGTCGGGGTCGACGGCCAGCTGAAGATGCTGAACGCGAAGGTGCTGCTGGTCGGCGCCGGCGGGCTCGGCGCACCGACCGCGCTCTACCTCGCCGCGGCCGGGATCGGCACCCTCGGCCTGGTCGACGACGACGTCGTCGACGCCTCCAACCTGCAGCGCCAGGTGATCCACAACACCGAACGCATCGGCGTGCCCAAGACCGAGTCGGCGCGTCTGACGATCGAAGCTCTTAACCCTGACGTGGAGGTCGTCGGGCACAACTTCCGCCTCAATTCCTCCAACATCGTCGAGATCCTCAGCGAGTACGACGTGATCGTCGACGGCGCCGACAACTTCCCCACCCGCTACCTGCTCAACGACGCTTCGGTGCGGCTGCGCAAGCCGGTCGTCTCGGCCTCGATCCTCAGCTTCGACGGCCAGATCTCGACCTTCGTCCCCTTCGAGGGGCCTTGCTACCGCTGCCTCTACCCGACCCCACCGCCGGCCGAGCTGGCGCCGAGCTGCTCGGCCAACGGGGTGCTCGGCGTGATGGCCGGGACGATGGGCTTGCTGCAGGCCAACGAGGTGCTGAAGCTGGTGCTGGGGATCGGCGAGCCGCTGATCGGCCGCCTGCTCCTCTTCGAGGCGCTCAGCACGAGGTTCACGGAGCTGAAGGTGCGCCGCGACCCCGAGTGCCCGATCTGCGGGCCCAACGCGCCCGAGGTCGCCGAGGAGGATCTCGGCAAGTTCCCCGACTACGAGCTCTTCTGCGCCGGTTAGCCGGTAGGTTTCCGCGTCATGGCAACCGTTCGCATCCCACCGGTGCTGCGCGCCCAGACCGGGGGCCAGCCCGAGGTCGAGGCCGCCGGCTCCAACGTCGGCGAGGTCCTGCGGGCATTGACCGCGGAGCATCCCGCCACCGAGGAGCAGCTTTTCGGCCCCGACGGCGACCTCAACCGCTACGTCAACGTCTACCTAAACGACGAGGACGTGCGGGTGCTGCAGGGTCTCGAGACCGCGGTGTCGGACGGCGACACCGTCGTGATTCTCCCCGCCATGGCCGGCGGCTGAGTTCGTCGGGGCGCCTTTCCCTCGCATAGCGCAGGTAAGGCGCCCGCGCAGGTGTCCGAAGCTGGGACCCCTGGCTATACTTTTTGAAGTAACGGGAGACCGAGATGCCGCGCGACGAGCTACTCAACAGACCCTGCGGGGGACGCTTCGGCGACATCGTCGAGTCGATCGGCAACACGCCGCTGGTCGAGTTGCCGCGCTTCTCGCCCAAGCCCGGCGTCCGCATCTACGCCAAGCTCGAGGGCCGCAACCCGACCGGCTCGGTCAAGGACCGGGTCGCCAAATCGATGATCGAGGCGGCCGAGGCAGAGGGCGCGATTGAGCCGGGACAGACGATCCTCGAGCCGACCTCCGGCAACACCGGCATCTCGCTGGCGATGATTTGCCGCCGCAAGGGCTACCCGCTGAAGGTCGTGATGCCCGACAACGTCACCGCCGAGCGCACCCAGCTGCTGGAGATGTACGGGGCGGAGATCGCCTACTCGGAGGGAGCCAAGGGCTCCAACGGGGCGGTCGAGGTGGCGCTGGAGATGGCCGAGGATCCGCGCTACTACATGCCCTACCAGTACGGCAACGAGGCCAACCCCCTCGCTCACTACAACGGCACCGCAGTCGAGATCCTCGAAGAGCTCGACGAGGTGACGGCCTTCGTCGGCGGCCTCGGCACCGGCGGCACCCTGATGGGCAACGGCCGCCGCCTCAAGGAGGCGAACCCGGAGACGCTGATC
>DATNGU010000211.1:0-6616 GCA_035605775.1 Solirubrobacterales bacterium
CGAAGCGAGCGAGCGCGTCCTGGCCTTGCTCCAGGGCACGAATGGCTGACACCGCCCCGTTTGGCCGCGGCCGCATCCGTCGCCTCTTCGGGCTCGATCGCAGCGGCCCGCCACCGCGACAGACGCAGGAGGGGGAACCGCTAAACCCTTGGACCCTTCCCAACCTGGTCGGCTACCTGCGCCTCGCCGGGTTGCCGGTCTTCCTCTATCTCGCCTTCGAGTCCGGCGACGGACGCAGTGCCGCCTCGGCGGCGATCTTCTGGCTGATCGCGGCGGGCGACTACCTCGACGGCTTCCTCGCCCGGGTCACCGGTCAGTACAGCCGCCTCGGCGCCATGCTCGACCCGCTGATCGACCGCCTGACCATCCTCTCAGGCGCGGTCGTCTGCTGGCACTTCGAGCTGCTGCCGCGCTGGGCCCTGGCGCTGCTCGTCGCACGCGAGGTGGCGATGTTGCTGCTCGCCCAGTACGGGCTGCGCCACGGGGTCGAGATCGCCGTCAACTGGCCAGGCCGCATCTCGGTCTTCCCGATCATGGGCGGCATCTTCTTCGCCCTAGTCTTCGCCGGCTGGGTGCCGGCGGCATTGCTGATCCTCGGCGTCGCTCTGGCGATCATCGCTACCGTCCTGTACGCCCAGACCGGACTGAGCGCGGTGCGGGCAAAAGCGACGCAAGGGAGCTCTCAGGACCCATAACCTTCAACCTACAGTTGAACCTTTGGCCTGGCGACCTATAATCGGATGCCGTGGTCAACGGAGGCGAAGCCTCCCGATTAAGGAGCAAGATGGAGGACACCTTTCCCGATCTGGGTTCGCTCAACGACGAAGAGCTGAAAGACCTGATCGACAAGCTCACCACCGAGGAGAATGAGATCTCCTACAAACGGCGTGTTCTGCACGGCAAGATCGACATCCTGCGCGCCGAGTTGGTCATCCGGCTGCGCCACAAGCACGAAAGCGGCGACTCGATGATCTCAGGTGATGACGTCGCACAGCTGACTGACATCCTCGCCGGCAAGGCGCAGAGCCCGCCGGAGGACGAGCCGGCCGCCTGAGGCTGGAGGAATCGATGGCCACTCACTGTCCGGAGTGCGGCTTCGTCAACCCCGAGGGGGCCAACTACTGCCAGAAGTGCGGCGCCTACCTTGGCGGTCCCAAAGATGGCGACGACGAGCCGACGACGATGACCTACACGGTCGACGACACCGGCGAGATGCAGCCGATCGACATCGACCAGGTGCTTGAGCGCAGCGGCGCTGCGCTGGTGATCCGAGCCGGCGGCGGGCGGGCGGGGGAGAGCTTCACGGTCAGCGAGGATCGGGTCAGCATCGGGCGCAGCCCCGATGCCGGCGTTTTCCTCGACGACGTCACCGTCTCCCGCAACCACGCGCTGCTGGTCCGTCGTCGCGACGGGCTCTACATCGACGACCTCGGCTCGCTCAACGGCACCTATGTAAACCGTCGCCGGATCGAGTCACACCGACTCGCCGACGGCGACGAGATCCAAATCGGCAAGTACAAGCTGAGCTACCTGGAGAAGTAGGGGGCGCCCGATGGCAGTGTCCGAGCAGCAGACCCGCCAGCGCGACTCGCGGCCGCGCAAGGCGCTGACGATCGGAGCCGTCTGCAAGATCCTGCAGAACGAGTTTGACGACGTCTCGATCTCCAAGATCCGCTACCTCGAGGACCAGAAGCTACTGACGCCGCGCCGTACCCAGGGCGGCTATCGCCTCTACAGCCAATCCGACGTCGAGCGCCTGCGGACGATCCTGCGCCTGCAACGGGACGAGTTCCTGCCCTTGCGGGTAATCCGCCAGGAGCTAGCCGCCGGCGGTGACATCGACCTCGGCAGCGGTACCGAGCGGCGCCCCAGCGGCGGTGCAGTGAGGCGGGCGATCCTCGTCAATACCTCGAGCGCCTACCTGACCCTCGACGAGATGGTCGAGGAGACCGGCGCTCGCTCCGAGCTGATCGCCGAGCTGGAGAATTTCGGCATCGTCCAGCCCGAGAAACGCGACGGCAAGACCATCTACGACGAGACCGACCGCGAGATCGTCCGCGCCGCCAACGAGCTTTCCCGGGTTGGGGTCGGCGCCCGCAACCTGCGTGTCTTTCGCTCCTCCGCCGACCGCGAGGCGAACCTGCTTGAAGCGCTGCTGGGGCCTTCGCTGCGCTCGCGCAACCCCGAGCGGCGCAAAGAGGCGCTGGAGAGTCTCGAGAGCCTGGCGGCGACCGTCAGCCACCTCAAGCACCTGCTCCTGGTCAGAGACCTGCGGCGGCTGGCCGGGGACTGACGGCCTAGATGGCTGAACCGTGGCTCGCGTAACCCGCCGACGTACGATCTCGGCTCCCCCGAACGAGGTTTGGCAGCTGATCTCCGATCCCTACAACCTGCCGCGCTGGTGGCCACGGACGAGCCGGGTGGAGAGTGTCGACCGCAAGCCCGAGGGACGTCGCAGCCAGTGGACCAAGGTGCTGGAGACGGCGGAGGGGCGCGGCGTCAGAGCCGACTTCCGCTGCCTCAGCTCGGCCGAGGGCGAGCGCTACGTCTGGGAGCAGCAGCTCGCCGGCACCCCCTTTGACCGACACCTGCGCAGTTCGACCGTCGAGATCGGGCTGCGGGCCGATGGCAAGGGCACCGCGGTCAGCCTCTCCTCCGCGCAAAAGCTGCGCGGCCTCTCGCGGCTTGGCTCACCGATGATGCGCGGCGCCCAGGGCAAGATCCTCGACCAGGCGCTCGACGGAATCGAGCGGGCACTCGGGGGCGCAGAGTGAGCGGGTCGGGCGCTTTTCCGCCGCATAGCGTGGGAAAAGCGCCCCGGCGGGACTCGAAGTGGTGGGGGTGGGGTGACCCATCGATCGAGCCCGCGCTCGACCCAGCGGCGCTGGCGACGCTGCGTGAGCGGGTCGGTGAGCTGGAGCCTTGGCCGCTGGCCGCCGAGCTGGACCGCTTCGAGCTGCCCCCCGCCGAGCCGCTGCCCCAGATTCTGATCGACGCTGTGGGCGCCGACGCCGTCTTCACCTCCGCCGAGGACCGGGTCCGCCACGCGACCGGATGCGGTTACGTCGACCTGGCCCGGCTGCGCAGTGGGCGCCTCGAGACCGCCCCCGACGCCGTCCTGCTGCCCGCCGACGCCGAGGCGGTGCGCCTTGTGCTTGAGATCTGCGCCGCTGAGGGAGTCGCCGTCGTTCCCTACGGCGGCGGGACCAGCGTGGTCGGCGGGGTCGAGCCGCTGCGCGGGCCCCACGAGCGCCTCGTCAGTCTTGATCTCGCCCGCATTGGCGGGATCGAGGTCGACCGGCGCTCGCTCACCGCCGTCCTCGGCGCGGGTCTGCGTGGGCCCGAGGCCGAAGCCGCCCTCAACGCCGAGGGTCTTGTCCTCGGCCATTTCCCACAGTCATTTGAGTACGCGACGATCGGCGGCTTCGCGGCGACGCGCTCCGCCGGTCAGGCTTCGAGCGGCTACGGCCGCTTCGACGATCTGGTCAGCGCGGTGCGCCTGAGCACTCCGACCGGCGAGCTGCACACGCTGGAAACGCCCCACACCGCCGCCGGCCCCTCGCTGCGTGAGCTGGTGGTTGGCTCGGAGGGGGTATTCGGGGTGATCCCCGAGGTGACCGTGCGGGTCCGCCCGAAGCCACGGCAGCGCCGCTACGAGGCCTGGATTGCGGAGAGCTTCGCGGCTGGCACCGAGATAGTGCGGGCACTCGCCCAGGGGCCCGGGCTGCCCGACTTAATCCGGGTCTCCGACGAGGAGGAGACGGAGATATCACTGGCGCTGTCGGGGCCGCGCGGCGTTGCTGCGACGCTGTTCGGGGGCTATCTGGGGCTACGCCGCAAGCGCGGTGGTTGCCTGATCGTCGTCGGCCTGGAGGGAGACGAGGAGTCGGTGGCCCGGCGGCGCGCCCTCACGGTCCGCGAGTTGCGCCGCGGCGGTGCTGCCTACCTCGGCCAGAGCGCGGGCCGCTCCTGGGAGCACGGCCGCTTCCAGGGTCCCTACCTGCGCGACACGCTGATGGGGATGGGGGCGATGGTGGAGACGCTGGAGACCTCCCACTCCTGGTCGCGACTGGAGGAGCTGCACGCGGCCGTCGCCAAGGCGATCCGTGACTCGCTCGCCGCCCAGGGCACCCCGGGGCTGGCCTTCTGCCACCTCTCGCACGCCTATGCCGACGGCGCCTCGCTCTACTTCACCTTCGTCGCCCGCTCCAGGCACGGCGAGGAGCTTGAGCAGTGGCAAGCAGTGAAGCGCGCCGCCTCGGGGGCGATCGTCGCGTGTGGCGGCACGATCACCCACCACCACGCCGTCGGCCGCGACCACGTCCCCTACATGAGGGCCGAGGTGGGGGAGATGGGGATCGAGGCGCTGCGGGCGGTCAAGGAGCGGCTGGACCCAACGGGGATCATGAATCCGGAAAAGCTGATCCCCGGTTGACGTGGCGCTGCGCATGTCGGCGTCCTCGGTCGCTCGCGTGCAGAGCACGCCACGCTCCCTGCGTCCTTGACCTGCTTGGCCACACCAACCGGAAGGCTATTTTTTGACTACCGGGCCCGTGATTTCGCCGGTCAACACGGTTTCGCCGCTGTAGCGGGGCAGCGTTTTGTTCTTTTTGGCTTCCGCGACCTCGCGCTGGTAGGCGGCATCGGAGGTTCGCGAAACGTAGATCTGGTCGAAGGCACCGCTGGCGACGTAGGCAAGCAGTTCGGCTGGGATCGCGAAGCGGGCGCCCAGGTCACCGGAGTCGCCGACCGCGACGCTGCCGACCCGCAGGCTGAGTTTCGGCGAGCGGTAGAGCCAGACCGTGTAGGACTCGCCTTTTTCGGTCGGCTCCAGGCCTTCGGCGGCCACCTGCAAGACGATTTCTTCTTTGCCGACTTTGCCGAAGACGGCGCGGCCGCTCGCATCGCTGCCATCGGCCGGCTCCAGCACCGCCTGGGTGAGGTTGCCGTTTTCGGCGCTGGCGGCTTCGGTGCCCGAGCCGCTCGTTTGCGGCGAGCCCGGGCTGGAATCGGAACCGTCGCTGAAAATGGTGATCGCGATCAGGACGACCGCGACGATGCCGACGGCGCCACCGGCCAAGGCGAGCAAGCGGCGGCGCTCCGGGGGTATGCCGGGCCGCGCGGGACGGGAAGCGGGCTTGGCCGGCGGGTCTGACTTGGCGGGCGGAGGCGCTAGCTTCGCCGTCTTGGGTCGCTCGACCTCCGGCTCCCTGGCAGGCTCTGGAGGTGCCACTTCCTTGGGCTTCCCCTCGGCCGCCTGGGGCGGCTCGGGTGGCGCTGGCGGCTCGATGCCTGCTTCCTGGTCTGCGGCCAGCTGGGCGAGCGCCGCTTTCACCTCGGCGCGAACCTCCTCGACGCTGAGCCCCTTCAGGGCCGCGATGTCCTCGTAGCCCTCCTCGCGCTGCGCGAGCAGGCGGAGCATCGCCCTCTGGTCGTCACTCAGTGCCATCCCGCGCGAACACTATGCGACGTGTATTAACGCCGGATGTGCGAGCGGTAGGGTCCGCGCGGATGGCGGATGATCCACGCAGCCTCCAATCCCACTTCGACGCGCTGATCGGAACCGATTGGCTCAGCGACGACCCCGACCGGGCCCGCGCACGGGTCCCGATCCGCGACGAGTTGCGCCAGCCGTTCGGCTTGATGCACGGCGGCGTGATGTCGAGCCTGGTCGAGAGCGTCTGCTCACGGGCCACGGCACTCGCCGTGTTTGGCGACGGGATGGCGGCAATGGGGCAATCGATCAGCGTCAGCTTCATGCGCCCGGTCACGGAAGGTCACGTCGAAGTCACGGCAAAAGCGCGCCACCGGGGCCGCACGACCTGGGTCTGGGACGCCGAAGTCCTGGACGCGAACGGCAATCTCTGCGCGCTTGCGCAGATGACGATCGCGGTTCGGCCTATCCCCCAAAACGGTTCGTAATAGGCAACCGGCGGTCTCGCCCGAATGCCTTCGGCGTGATCCGGATCCCCGGCGCCGCCTGGCGCCGCTTGTACTCGGAGCGGTCGACCATCCGCACCACCTCGTCGACCACCTCGGCCGGCATCCCCGCCGCCACCATCTCCTCGCGCCCTTCGTCACGCTCGACGTAGGCCTCGAGCACCCGGTCGAGCAACTCATAAGGCGGCAGCGTGTCGCTGTCGAGCTGGTCGGGGCGCAGCTCGGCTGAGGGCGCTCTCTCCAGCACCGAAGCCGGGATGAGCTTCTGGGCCGCCCGTTCGTTGCGATGGCGGACCAGTTCGTAGACGAGCGTCTTGGGAACGTCCTTGATCGCCGCGAACCCCCCGGCCATGTCGCCGTAGAGGGTCGCGTAGCCGACCGACATCTCGCTCTTGTTGCCGGTCGTCAGCACCAACCAGCCGTGCTTGTTGGAGAGCGCCATCATCATGTTGCCGCGGATCCGCGCCTGAATGTTCTCGGCGGCCAGATCGGGCTCCGAGGGCCGGGTCGGGTCGCGCGGCAGCGGCTCCTCCGGCGCGGCCGTTGCGTTGCCTTCACTGGCTAAGGTTCCGGCGAGAGCGTCTTCATAGGCAGCCATCGCTGCCTCGATCGGGATCTCGATTGCCTCGGCGCCAAGGTTGGCGGCGATAGTTCGAGCGTCCGCCTGGGTTTCATT
>DATNGU010000212.1:0-2124 GCA_035605775.1 Solirubrobacterales bacterium
TCCTCCAGCGACTTCGCCCAGTGGATGTTCGCCTCCTCGTCGAAGCGGGCTTTCAGCTCGACCATGCAGACCGCCTGCTTGCCGCGTTCGGAGGCGCGGATCAGCGCCGGCACCAGCGGCGAGTCGTCGCTGGTCCGGTACACCGTCTGCTTGATCGCCAGCACGTCAGGATCGGCGACCGCCTGCACGACGAAGCGCTCGACCGAGCTGACGAAGGAGTCGTAGGGATGGTGGACGAGGATGTCGCCCTGACGGATCGCGGCGAACATGTCGACCGGTTCGTCGTCCTCCCCTTGCAGGCGGGGCTGGGTGACCGGCGACCAGGGCTCGTAGCGCAGCTCCGGGTGGCTTCCAGCGGCGTCGACGACGTCGCCGAGGTCGGCGAGGTCGATCAGCCCGTCGACGTCGTAGACCTCGCGGTCTTCGAGCCGCAGGGCGTCGATCAACTGGCCGCGCAGCTTCGCGTTCATCCCCGCGGCCACCTCCAGCCGCACGACCTCGCCGAAGCGGCGGCGGCGGAGCTCGTCCTGGACCGCCTGCAGCAGGTCGTCGGCCTCGTCGCTGACCGTGAAGTCGGCGTCGCGGGTGACCCGGAAGTAGCCGTAGTCGACCACCTCGGCGCCGGGGAAGAGCGCGTCGAGGTTGGCCGCGATCGCCTCCTCCAGCGGCACGAAGACCTCGTTGTGCTCGCCTACCCGCAAAAAGCGGCCGAGTAGCTCCTTCGGCACCTTTACGCGGGCGATGATCTCGGTGCCGCTCTCAGGGTCGCGCAGCAGCACGCCGAGGCTGAGCGAGAGGTTGGAGATGTAGGGGAAGGGCCGGCCGAGCCCAACCACGAGCGGGGTCAGCGCCGGGAAGACCTGCTCGTGGAAGCGGGTATCGATTTCGCGGCGCTCCGTCTCGCTCGCCGTCTCCAGCGAGACGATGCGGATCCCCTGCTCCGCCAGCGCCGGCCGCAGGGTGCCGTTGAAGACGCTGTGCAAGCGGGTGTCCAACTCCAGCACGCGCGGCTGGATCGCGTCGATCTGCTCCCGGGAAGCAAGCCCGTCGGGGCCACGGGCGTCGATCCCGGCGTCGAGCTGGTCAAACAGCCCGGCGACCCGGACCATGAAGAACTCATCCAGGTTGGAGGCGTAGATCGCGCAGAACCTGACCCGCTCCAGAAGCGGCACCTCGGGGTCCTCGGCAAGTTCGAGGACCCGCTGGTTGAAGTCAAGCCAGGAGAGCTCGCGGTTGAAGTAAAGCGCCGGATCGTCGATCGGGCAATCGTACTGCCGCACCCTTGCCTCTCTCCCGCGCCTTAGGCAGCCCGGGAAGGAGCTTGCCCAGCCGTGGCCGGCTCAGTCAGGGCGTGCCGATACCCACTCGCGAGTTGCTCGAGCGCCCGCTCCCAAGAGTGCGAGCGGGCGGCGCGCACGGCTGCCTCGCCAAGGCGGTGCCGCAGCGTCGACGAGGAGGCGAGCTGGAGCACCGCGCCGGCGAGGTGGTCGGCATCTGGACGGCAGAGGAGGCCGGTATGGCGGTTCTCGACCAGCGCCGCCGGCCCCCCTTCGCCGACAGCGATCACGGGCAGACCGCTGGCGCCGGCCTCGAGAACCACCTGGCCGTAAGTGTCGGTGCGCGAGCAGAAGAGGAAGACGTCGGCGCTGGCGTATGCGCGAGCAAGATCCTCTCCCTCGAGCCAACCCAGGAAGGTCGCGTGCTCGCCGAGCCGGGCCCGCAACTCGCCTTCCTCGGGGCCACCTCCGGCCAACAGGAGATGGAGACGGGGCTCGGCGCGATGCGCCCGCAGAAAGCTCTCGGCAAGCAGGTCGACCCCCTTCTCCCGGGTCAGACGCCCGGCGTAGAGGACCTTCAGCCCACCGACGAAAGCGTCGCTATCGGCCTTCCCGGGAGCGAAACGGGCGACGTCGACGCCACGCTCCCAGCGATCGATCCGACCCTCTTCAACACCAAGCCCAAGAAGCGAGCGGTCGGCAGCGGGACTTGGCGAGAGGACGCGGGAAGGCGCGGTGTAGAAGGCGCCGAGCGCCGCCGTCGAGACCGCCTCGAGAGCGCTGTCGCCGCTGCGCATGCCGGCGTAGGCAGCAAGCTCGGTGTGGTAGCTGGCGACCAGCGGGGTAC
>DATNGU010000213.1:0-2147 GCA_035605775.1 Solirubrobacterales bacterium
GCGGGTGTCGCGGTCGATCCCGCCCCAGTCGCTGAGCATGACCGCCTCGTGTCCGCGTCCGATCAGGGCGTCGAGCAGCTCGACCGCTGCGAACTCGGCGCCCCCGCGGGCCGCTCCGGTCATCACCGAGACGATCTTCACGCCAGCCGTCTCTCCAGCGCCTCGATCGAGTACTCCCGCTCGGCGAGCTCGCGACCGGCTCGCCCGAGTGGATTGCCGATCTCGGGGTCGAGCGCCGCGAGTAGTCCGCGTGCAAACGGCCCGCCGGCGGCCTCGGCCTCGACGTAGTGCTCGCCGGCCGCGACCTCGAGGCCGGCGGCGGCCCGGGGCGTCGCGACGATCGGTATGGCGAAGGCGAGCGCCTCGACGAACTTGAGCGGCGATCCGCCCCCCTCGAGCAGCGGCACGGCGACGCAACCGGCGGCCTCGTAGAGGTCGCGGAGTTCGGGTACGAAGCCCCGTGCCTCGACCCGCGGGTCGGCGGGCTCGACCTTGTCGCTGCCCTTGCCGGCGACCACGAGGCGGACATCGGGCGCCTCGCGCCAGAGGCTCGGCATCGCCTCGTCGAGCAGGAGCCGCAGGGCTTCCTGATTCGGCTCGTAGCTGAGGTCGGCGAGGAAGAGCACGCTCCGCTCGCCGCTGCGGGGGGCGACGGGCTCGATCGCGGCGACGTCCACGACGTTGGGAACCAGCCGCAGCCGGGCTTCGGGCGCGAGTGCTGTCGCCCCCTCCATGTCCGCCCGCGAGACCATCCAGCTCTCAGCGTAACGTTCGAGCAGGAGCCCCTCGAAGCGCTTCAGGCTACGCTGGGGCATCCCTTCCTCGCCAAGCCGGTGGCGGAAGGAGGACTCGAGGTTGTGGGCGCAGTAGATGGCTGGATGGCGGCTGGCGAAGGGGAGCAGCGCTGCAGCGGCGATCGGGCCCTCGGCTATCACCCGGACCGGTCCTGGGCCCTGCGCCAGCTGCGCGGTGCGGGAGGCGATGTTGGGCCAAACCCCGCGCGCGAAGTCATCGGGTACCCCCTTGAGGCGGGCGCTCAGATAGGCCGGCCCCCTACTCAGCACCCCTGGCCGCTCGACCCGGTGCAGGCGCACGCCGGCGAGGTCGGCATAGGTGGCGTCCGGTTCCGCCGCACCGAACGCTCCGTAGACGACGTCGACTGGCGCCTGGGCCGCGAGTGCACGCACGACCCCGTAGGTGCGTCGCGCCCGGCCCGAATCGAGCATGGGCGTGAATGGCGTGGCGAAGACGGTCCGCATGCGGGGCCGCCGCCGAGCTCGGCGGCGGCGCGAGTATACGGCGCCCGCGGCTAAACCCCGTATTTCGCCGCGGCCTGACGCAGCGCTTCATAAGCGGGCTTGTGCGAGCCGTCGGAGCGCACAACGCCGTACCACATGTTGGTGCCGTAGTCGTGGTAGTTGAAGTAGACGACCTCGGCCACATAACCGGTGCCGTGGCACCAGGCGATGAAGTTGGTGACGTTGGTCGCCTGCTCTGACTCCGTCCACTGCAGGCTGTCGGCGGTGGCCGACTGGCCCACTGCCGTCGGCCAACCGACCTCGGTGATGTAGATCGGCCCGCCGGTCATCGCCCGCGCGCTTTCGACCATCGCGTGGTTGCCGAGCGCCGAGCTGGCCCTGGTGCCGGTACCCCCGTAGGGGTGGACGATGAAGCCGTCGACGTAAGTCGCCCAGTCAGAGGTGAACCAGGCTTTGCCGAAGCTAAGGCCGTTGGAGCCGTCCAGGGTGCCGAGGATCTTCGGCGCTGCGTCGCCGTACTGGGCGTGGAAGGCGTCGTGGGTCCTCCTCAGCAGGTCGCGGTAGCAGGCCCCGTTGGCGGAGCTATTTGCATTGGAGCCCCAGAACCAGCTCCCACCGGGCTCGTTGAGGGCCTCGATGATCGGCGTCTGGGTCGGGTTGGTGTTGGCTTTGTAGAAAGCCAGGGTGTCGGCAACCCAGGCGGCGGCGTTCAGCGCGCAGACACCGCCGCTGTTGTAGGGGCCCGGGAAGACCATCTGGATGCGCAGGCCGGCTTTCTTGAAGTTTTCAAGAGCGGTGACGCCCCGCTCGCTGTCGTAGCGCACGGTGTTGACCGCACCGCGCACGTCGACAGCGCCCGAGCTGCCGTAGTTTCCGGCATCGAGGCCG
>DATNGU010000214.1:0-3657 GCA_035605775.1 Solirubrobacterales bacterium
GCCGAGACCACTTCGACGATCGATTCCATCGACGGGAACGCACCGGGGGGATGAGACTCGTCGGCGTCGAGGAAGGCGCGGGCCTCATCCGGCGTGCGGTAGCCCCGCCGCACCAACGTGATCGCGACCGGCTCGCTTAGGCCAAGCTCCTCCGATAGGGCGCGCGCCTCCGCGTAGGAGTAGGGGTCTGCCCTGTACGCCTTGATCGTCTCTGCGTTGACGAGGTCCGCCACGCAGCCAGGCTAGGAGTCGCCTGGGACGGATTTCGGCGTGATTCAGGCCGCTTGTTCCGAGCGTACGCCGATCGCCCAGACCACCGCGAGGCCGATCGCCACCCCCGGGATCGCGGTCAGCGCCGTGCCGATGTCGGTCGTGCCGAGACCGCGACCGGTGGCGAGCTCAACGATGCCGCCGAAAACGATCGCGCCGAGTACCGAGCCGAGGAAGGCGCCGACGATTCCCTGCCAGAAGCGATCGGGCAGGAAGACGGTGAAGTGCCAGAGGGCGATACCCATCGTGAACCAGACCAGCAAGGCCATGACTTAGCGGTTCCTCCCGTGCTTGCGGCGTTGCTTGCGCCGCTCGCGACGCTGCGCGTCGCGCTCCCGCCTCTCGACCGCGGCGGGGTCAGCATCTTGCGGTGGCTCTCCATTGGACGCCGGGCCCCCGCCATCGCCACTTGGCGGCTCGGCGGTGGCGACCGCCCCCGGCGTCGGCTGCGGCTGCTGGGCCGCGAGTATCTCGTCGATCTCGGCATCCGTCTCGTCGTCGTCGCCGAGCCTTGCCAGCGCGACGTCGTCGGCGAAGGCGGGAACGGTGCCGTCGATCTCGGCGATCCGCGCCCGCCGTCGCGCGAAGCCCGGCTCACGTTCCTTCCAAGCCGTCAGCACCGGCGAGGCGATGAAGATCGATGAGTAGGTACCGGAGAGGATCCCGACCCCCATCGCGAAGGCGAAGTCTTTCAGCGTGGCGCCGCCGAAGATCAGCAGCGAAACCACTCCGAGAAGGGTCGAGAAGCTGGTCGCCAGCGAGCGGGTCAACACCTCGCTCATCGAGCGGTTGACGATCTGCGAGAAGGCTGCTCGCGGCATCCGCGGCATGTTCTCGCGGATGCGGTCGAAGACGATGATCGTGTCGTAGAGCGAATAGCCCAAGATCGTCAAGAAGGCGGCGACCGTTCCGCTCGTCACCTCCCGGCCGGTAAGCGAGTAGACCCCCGCGGTGATCAGGATGTCGTGAAAGATCGCGATCAGCACCGGAACCGCGAACTTCGGGTCGAAGCGGAAGGCGACGTAGGCGCAGATCACCAGCAGCGAGAAGATCAGCGCCTTGAGGGCGCTATCGGCCACCTGCTGGCCGAAGGTCGGCCCGACGCTGGTGCTGTCAAAGCCGTTTTCCGCGATCCCGAAGTCGGACTCGAGCGCCTTCTGGGCAACCTCGACCCGGTCCGGCTGTAGCTGACGGGTCTGGATCTGGAAGACGTTGTCGCCTAGTTCGGGGTCGGAGACCTGCTGGACCTCCTCGCTGCTGACCCCGGCCGAGTCGAGGGCGTCGCGAACGCCTTCCTCGTCGGTCTGCTGGGTCAGCGCAACCTTGATCCGGGTGCCCGACTCGAAGTCGATGCCGAAGTTCAGCTGCTGGGTGGCAAGGGCGAGAGCACCGACGAGCAGGATCACCCCTGAGACCGAGAAGAACCAGCGGCTCGCCCCCATGAAGTCGAAATGCCAGCGAACCCCCTGGCGCGTAGCCCCGAGGACGCTCGGCGAGCTCAGCAGACGGGTGTGGCTCATGCTGAGCAGCAGCGCCTGGGTGAAGACGACCGCCGTCAGCAGCGAGACGATCGTGCCGACGCCGAGCGTGAAGGCGAAGCCCTTGACCCCGGCCGTCGCCAGCACGAAGAGGATGAAAGCCGTCAGCAGCGTGACGACGTTGGCGTCGATGATCGTCGCGATGCCGCGCCGGTAGCCGGCTGCGATCGCGGCCCCCATCGGGCGACCGGCGCGCACCTCCTCCTTGATCCGCTCGAAAATGACGATGTTGGAGTCGGCCGCGACCCCGATCGTCAGGATCAGCCCCGCGATCCCCGGCAGGGTCAGGGTGATCGGGATCAGTTTGATCAGGGCGAAGAAGATGATCCCGTAGGCGACGAGGGCGACTACCGCGATTAACCCGAGGACGCGGTAGAAGAGCAAAAGGAAGAGGAAGACCAGGATCAGAGCGACCACTCCGGCCTTGATTCCTGCATCCAGCGCCTGGCTGCCGAGCGTTGCCGAGACCTGCGTCTGGCTGATCAGCTTCAGGTTGACCGGCAGAGCGCCAATCTGCAAGAAGGTCGCCAGGTCCTGCGCTTCCTGGATGCTCGTGAAGCCGCCCGAGATCTGTGCCCCGGTGCGCCCGTCGATCCCGTCGGGGTTCTGGGCGAAGTTGATGATCGGTCGCGTCTTGACTTCGTTATCGAGCACGACCGCGAAGTGGCCGGAGAGCTGTTCGGCCCGTTCGTTTGCGACCGGGCCGATCGCCCGCGCTTGACCACGTTGGGCAATACGGCGGGTGACGTCTTGGAACGCCTGCCGACCGTCGTCGGTGAAGGTGAAGGCGACGTTGGGCTGACCGAGTTCGTCGGTTTCCTGCTTGGGGTTAGTGATGTCGGTGCCGGAAAGGGCTGGGTCGTCTTTGAGGGCATACCAACCCGCGTTCTCGATCCCTTCGATCGGTTGCCCGTTGGGGTCGGAGGGTTGTTCGGACACCACCACCGTTCCAGCTGGGACCTTGAGGACAACCTGGCATTCTCCGATCGCGTCGCCTTTGCATGCCTTCTTTTTTGGGCGTTTTTCACCCGTGGCGCTGATGAAGAGGTCTTCTTTTGAGAACTCGGGACCGGCAATCAATTTGTGCTGCGGGCTTCCGTCGAACAGGTAGTAGCGCGGTTTGGTCGTCGAGCAGTTGCCGCAGTCAGCGACGGGCTTCTGTTCGGCGGCGAGGCTGACCGCGCCGTAGGCTTTCGGGTAGGCGCCGGCGAAAATCAGTTGTTGGTTTTCCTGTTTGGAGATGCTGCGCCCGGCCGCGGTCCATTCCGCGTTGGCTTCTTCAATTGCTTCTTCCGGGGGTTCCTGGCCAGGGACGCCGCCGATCGTTTTCTCGCGGCCGATCAGGTTGGGTTCCCAGTCGTAGAACTGGAGCTGAGCGGTGGTGCCGACCTGTTCGATCGCCCGTTGCGCGTTGGTTACGTCGGGAAGGCTGACCGAGATCTCGGTGGTGCCGAGGCGCGAGACCTCCGGCTCGGCGACGCCGAGCTTGTCGATCCGCTCGCGGATGATTTCGATCGAGCGTTCGATGTCCTGGCTGCTGACTTCCGTCACCTGGCCGGTTGGGGTGCCCTGGTAGACCAGCTCGACACCTCCCTTCAGGTCGAGGCCAAGCCGGGTCGGCTTGTTGGCGATGACGAGGACCGAGAGGACGATCAGCCCCAACACGAAGAGCAGCACGAAGAGGTTTCTGCGTCGTCTCACTTCGTCAACCCTCCGGCGTTAAGACGATCAACAGACCACCGTCGTCGTCGTAGGCGGGGAACACATCGGCAACCGCCTCGGCGGGAAGATCCCCCTCGGCGTTTACCGAGACTTTCTTGCCGAGCGAGCGCACGCCCCACTCGAGCGA
>DATNGU010000215.1:0-8333 GCA_035605775.1 Solirubrobacterales bacterium
GACGATCCTGGTCACCGGCGGCGCCGGCGGCGCCGCCTGGCAGCGCGCCTTCGACGAGCTCTACGGGGTCGAGGCGAACGTCGCCGAGCACACCGACGCCGGCATGACCGACCCCGAGATCGCCGCGATCGTCTTTCGCGAGGTGATCGGCCGGGATGGCAGCCCTGAAGATCGCTCGAAAGCAATTGCCGCCTACCTCAAGCACTTGCCCGACGCGGTTGCCGAGTCGAGCGGCTACCGGGTGATGCCGGAGGTCGAGAGGCTGCTCGACCAACTGATCGATGACGGTGTTTTGCTCGGCCTGGTCACCGGCAACATCGAGGCGGCTGCCCACATCAAGCTGGCCCGCGCCGGCCTCAACCGGTTCTTCAGTTTCGGCGGCTATGGCTCCGACTCGGCCGATCGAACCGAGGTGACCAAAGCGGCCTTGGGCCGCGGGGAGTTGGTGTCGGGGGGCATTCTGCAGGACGGCGCCTGCCTGGCTGTCGGCGACACCCCCCGTGACGTCAAGGCGGGTCACGGTGCTGGCATCCGCGTCGTTGGCGTAGCCACCGGCAGCTACACGCTCGACGAGCTCCGCGATGCCGGCGCCGACTACGCGCTGCCGACGCTGGAGCACGGTCTCCCCGCCTGAGGCTCAGGCCCAGGAATCGGCTGGCGCGTTATTTCCATCTTTGGCAATAACTCTTGCCGGACACTGATGGTCTGCGTAGCCTGAGCGCGTGCGCCCTCCGGCGCGTGCGACCGGATCGCGGGGACCAGCCGGACCAGATGCAGGGGGGAAGTGTGCAACTCGACCGACTGAATGGCGATGGCTGGTGAAGCGAGCGGTTGCGCTTTGCGTGCTCTTCGCATTTGGCGTCGCGGCGCCTTCCGCCAGTGGCGCGGTATTCGAAATCGTTCCCGGCAGCTTCGCCGTCAGGGCTCTGGACGCCGCCGGCGATCAAGAGGCTCGTGCCGGTTCGCATCCTGATCGGCTGCAGATCGACTTTGGCCTGAACTCCGAAGGCACCTCGGCGCAGGATTTCGCCTTCGAAATGCCCGCCGGTCTCAACGGTGCTCCCGGGTCGGTTCCCCCGTGCCCCCGCGAGCTGTACGAGAAAGGGGAAGAAGAATGCCCGGCGGAGAGCCAGGTGGGCACCATCGCTTTCAAACTCTCCGCGGGCGGGGAAGCGACATTCCCGATCTACCAGCTTGAGCCGGCGCCGGGTGAAATCATCGCGTTTGGATCGATTGCTGGATTCGAAGCGGTGCTGACTATGGAACTGCGCCCTGACGATCTCGGGCTCACGTTCACAGCCGGCAATCTCCCTGAAGTTGCCGTCAGCGGAGGCCGAATCGAGCTGTGGGGAGTGCCGGCTGACCATCAATCAGGGACGTCGATCCTGCGGCGCCCGTTCCTGACGCTTCCCCGCCGCTGCGGCGCGATGGACTTTGGCTTTCGCGCGCGCTCGCGGGAGCCCGACGCACCTTGGTTGAGTGCAAGCGCCCAAGCCGAATCCCTTCTCGGCGGCTGCCAGGACTTGGCCTTCGAACCGAAGCTCGGGCTGCAGCTCGGCAATTCGCGGGCGGACTCTCCGACCGGCGTTCGGATCGACCTGGGCATGCCGGAGGACAACGATCCCGATCAGCTGGCGAGCGCTCAGATTCGGAATGCAACGATCGAGCTGCCGGAGGGTCTGACGCTTTCGCCCAGCGGCGCCGCCGGGATCGCAGTCTGCAGCGAAGCCCAGCTCGGGCTCGGCAAGGCGACTTCCGCCTCTTGCCCTCCGTCGTCGCGGATCGGGGCCATGGAACTCGCCTCGCCGCTGGCGCCCGAGCCCCTGGTCGGAGACGTCTACCTCGGCGAGGCGAGCCCCGAAGAGCGCCTGCGGATGTTCGTCGTCGCTTCCGGCCCGGGGGGGATCGTCGTCAAGTCGACCGGCGCGATGCGCATCGATCCGGCCACCGGTCGCCTCTCCTCGGTCTTGCGGAATCTGCCGCAACTGCCGCTGGATCGTCTGACCCTAAGCATCGACGGCGGGCCCGGGGCCCTGCTCGCATCGCCGCTCACTTGTGGCTCTTTTCCCGCGGTTGCGACTCTCGATTCGTATAGCGGAGGTGCCCCGGCAAAGGCGCTCGCCTCGGTCACTGTCGGCGCCAGCGCGGATGGCTCGGCATGTCTGAGCCCGGCCGCATTCTCGCCACGGCTGGTCGCTTCCAGCTCGGTCCACGCCGCCGGCCGGCCGACCGCGATCTCGATGACCCTGCTGCGCCGTCCCGGGGAACAGCTGACCAGGCGCTTCGCGGTGAGCCTGCCAAAGGGATTGAGCCCTGGTCTGGCGGGAGTCGAGCTCTGTCCGGATGCTGCCGCCGCGTCGGGAGCCTGTCCGGCTGGCAGCAGGATCGGCACGGCGGTCGCGGAGGTTGGGGCCGGCTTCAGCCCGGTTGCGCTTCGCGGCGCCGTCTACTCGGCCGGTGCCTACCGCGGGGCCCCCTCCAGCCTGGTGCTGGCGCTCGATGCCGCCATCGGGCCGTTCGAGCTGGGCACGATGGCGACCCGTGCGGCGATGCGGTTCGATCTCCGCACCGGCCGCGCCACGGTCGTGACCGACCCGCTGCCGGGGCTGGTCGAAGGCATTCCGGTCCGCATCCAGGCGATCGGCATGAGCCTGGACCGTCCCGGGGCGTTTCGCAACCCCACCTCATGCGCCGCCGCGAGCTTCGACGCGACCGTCGAAGCGGCAAGCGGAGCGATGGCCACCGCGAGCAGCGCTCTGCCTGTCACAGGCTGCAGGAAGCTGGCGCTCAAGCCCCGCTTTGCCATGTCCCTCTCCGGCTCCGCGGAGCTGCACGAGGACGGCAACCCCGGCTTTCGGCTGACAACTCGCCTGCGGCGAGGGGATGCGAACCTGCGCGCGTTGCGCATGTCGCTGCCAGCGGCCTTGACGTTCGACGTCTCGGGCCTGGGCGAAATCTGCCCCCGCGGAGACGCGCGCGATGGTCTCTGCTCGGCGCGGGCTCGCGTCGGCACCGCCGTCGCGCAGACCTCGCTGCTGAGCAGTCCGTTGAGGGGGTCGGTGTACGTCGTCGCACCGCCGGACAACGGCCCCCCCGATCTCGCGGTCAGCATCGCGGCCAACGGCGTTCAGGTCGGCCTGAGCGGCAGGATGTCGTTGCGGCACGGCCGCCTCGGGACGAACCTCGTCGGCCTGCCGGACATGCCGCTGTCGAGGCTGACGATGCGCTTCAGGGGCGGTGAGCGCGGAGTTCTGTCCCTGCGCAGCACGCCCTGCCCGCACGGTCGCGATCTCACGTCTCGTCTTTCTGCCGAGGGCCAAAACGGCACCCGCATCGCGCGCCGCGTCAGGGTCAAGGCGCATTGCGGGAAGACGGCGCCGGGCGGTGCGGCTGCCGGGGGACATCCGAGCCCACGGCCGACTGCGACGCGATGACCCTGCTCGCCCGCCTGGCCGCGTTCCCGACGCGGCGCCCGAGGTTGATCGTGGGCGTCTGGATCGTCGTGATCGGGGTACTGGCATTCCTCGGGCGCAACGTCGAGCAGAGGCTCGAGCTGGGCCTTCCCTTCGTCGATGGCAGCCAGGCCGAGCGGGCCCAGGGGATCGTCGAACGCGAATTCGGCGGCGACTACGCGATGGTTGTGATGCTGCGCGGCCCGCGGGACGAGGTCGAGCGCCAGGGTCGGGCGCTGGCGGACCGGATCGAGCGGACGCCGCGCATGCACGCCGTCTCGCCGTGGGCCCCCGGCGCGGCGATCGACGGATTGAGGCCGGAGCCGGGAGTGGCCGGGCTCGTCGTGCGGGTCGAGAGCCATCCTGGCGAAGCGGTGAGCAACTACGAGGCGCCCGTCCGCCGCCAGGTGGACGCCGTCATCAGCGCGCCGGTTCGATCGAGCTTCGCCGGCTTGCCGGTGATCGGCGACTCCTACGCCCAGGCGAGTGCCCATGCGGCAACCATGGGCGAGCTGATCGGGATCCCAATCCTGCTGCTCGTCCTGCTGCTCGTATTCCGCTCGGTCATCGCCGCGGTCCTGCCCGTGCTGGTCGGCGGCGCGGTGGTCATGGCGTCCCGCGGACTCTTGGACCTTCTCGCCGGCAGCATCTCGATAGACATGTTCGCCGTCGGGGTGGCCGGGATGATGGGCCTCGCCCTGGGAGTCGACTACTCGCTGCTGGTCGTGTCGCGCTTCCGCGAGGAGCAGAGGCACCGCGACAGCGCCGAGGAGGCCGTGCAGGTCACGGTGCGGGCGACGTCGCGCTCGGTCCTGCCCGCCGGCTGCGGTCTGGCCCTGGCGATGCTCGTCAGCATGCTGGTCGTCCCGGCCGGGATAGCGAGCACCGTCGCCATCACGGTGCTCATCGTGACCGGGCTGAGCGTGCTCTCGGCGATGTGCGTCACCCCGGCGCTGCTGACTCTGCTCGGTCCCAACCTGGACCGCTGGTCGCTGCCCGTTAACCGCACATCGCTGCCGTTCTCCCTGCGATGGTCCCGCCGGCTCGCGGGCAGCCGCCGCGGCGTCGTCTCGATCATGGTCGGCTTGCTGCTCTGTGCCCTCTGGGCCCTCACGCTCAACACGTCCGTGATCGACTTCGAGCTGCTGCCGGCCGGCGATTCGGGGCGCCACCAGCAGGAAGACGTGGAGAGGGGGCTCGGCCCCGGCTGGATCGCACCGATCGAAGTCGTCGTGACCGGGCGCGGCGGCCCCGTCACCTCGACGAGCCGCCTGCAGGCGCTTGCCGCCTTCCAGCGAGAGGCGGAACGCGATCCGAGCGTCGCCGCGGTCGCCGGGTTCAGCGGGGTCGCGAAGATCGCGAGCCAGCTGGGCGGCATCGAAGGCGACTTCGCCGAGCAGGAACGCAGCCTCGGCCGGCTCGGCAAAGGGATCGCGCGGCTACATGACGGGGCTGCCCGCAGCAGCGGAGGCCTGCTGCAGGCGGCGGCAGGGGCGAGAGCGCTCGGCTCGGGCCTCGGCGCCGCACATGCCGGGGGTGGTGCGCTGGCGAACGGCTTGGGGGCGGTGGATACCGGGACGGGACGGCTCAGTGAGGGCCTTGGCCAGGTCGACGACGGCAGCGGCAAGCTGGCCGAGGGGGCGTCGAAGGCGAGCACAGGCGCGGGGCGGCTCGCCGATGGCCTGGCGCGGGCAAAGGAGGGGATCGGCGAAATCCAGGGGACGGTCGACCTGCTCGAAAGCGCGATGCAGGCGGGCGAAGCTCGGCTGGACGAGCTGCACAGCCCGCTGCAGGACACCAGCTCGCAACTGGGCGCGGCCTGGCAGGCGCTGCAGCGGATGACGGTGGGACGGAGCGATCCGGAATACGCCGCTGCCGTACGCGCGGTCGAAGAGGCGAATCGGCGGCTCAACGGCACCGACATCCGCACTGGCGAACAGGTCGATCCGACCTACGGTGGTGTCGAGAAGGGCGTCGAACGCGCCGACGGCCAGTTCCAGACCGGCCTGTACCTGGCCGGGCAGCTGGGCGAAAACGGCGCCAAGGCCGTGGACGGGATGAAGAAGCTCGCGAGCGCCTCGGTCCGCCTCGATCGCGGCCTTCGCCGCCTGGCGAGCGCCAGCAGCCAGCTCTCGGACGGGGTCGCAAAGCTCTCGCAAGGTGGGGAGAAGCTCTCGCCGGCGATGACGAAGCTGAGCGAAGGCGCGGAACGCCTCGCCGGCGGCCTCGGCCAGCTCGAAAGCGGAGCCGGCCAGCTCGCCGAAGGCCTCGGCGGGGGCGCCCAGAAATCGAAGCTGCTCTCCGGCGGGCTCCGCAAGATCGGCTTGGCCCTGAACCGCCAGCGCGGAGGCCAAGGCGGCTCGCAGCTGGACCAGCTGCAAACCCGCTCGCCGGGTCTCTTCGACTCCGGCTACTTCATCCTCGCCGGGCTGGACGGCAGCCAGCCGAAGCAACGCGATCAGCTCGGCTTTCTGATCAACCTCGAGCGGGGCGGGCTCGCCGCGCGGATGTTGGTGGTTCCGCGCGGCGAGCGCTCCAGCCCGGCGACCGTCGAAGTCACGGAGCGCCTCGAAAGGCAGGCCGAGAAGCTGGCCCGGGAGACCGGCACCGATGTCGTCGTCGGCGGTATCGGGCCGGACACGATCGAAGTCAACAAGGCGCTCCGGGGCAGCTCCGTGGGCCTGCGCGTCGCGTTGGCGCTGGTCACCTTCTTCGTCCTGCTGCTGGTCGTGCGATCGCTGCTGCTGCCGATCATCGCCGCGCTGCTCAACGTCGTGACCGTCAGCGCCAGCTTCGGGTTGCTGGCGATGCTGTTCAACAACTCCCTGCTCGGCGGGCCCGGCTTTGTCGAAGCGACGGTGATTCCCGGTGCTGTGATGGTCATCTTCGGTCTGGCGATCGATTACGAGGTGTTCGTCTTCGCCCGGATGCGTGAGGAGTACCTGCGTACCGGATCGCCGAGCGCCGCGATCGCGAACGGGCTCAAGCACACCGCTCCCGTCGTCAGCGGCGCCGCTCTGATCATGATCGCCGTCTTTCTCGCCTTCGCGGTCTCCGACTTCATGGTGATTCGCAATTTCGCCGTCGTCCAGGCAATCGCGGTCTTCCTCGACGCCTTCATCATTCGGCTCGTCATGATCCCCGCCTTGATGGGCTGGCTTGGCAAGTGGAGCTGGTGGATGCCCGGCTGGCTCGACCGCCTGCTTCCGGGTGGAGGCCAGATCGCCCTGGGACCAGACGGGCAAGCGCCCGCGCGGTCAGCCGGGCTGGGCTAAAGCAATGGGTCGAATACCGAGCAGACGCTCTCGCGCACCGCGGGCGAGAGGCTGAAGCGGGTCGCCGGCCGGCCGGACGTCTCGCCGTCGCTGCGGCCGGGACGGGTCAGGATCACGCCGGATGCCTCCAGCGCCTCGAGGTGACGGCGCAGGGTCTGGTAGCTGGCCTGCGCCCTGGTCGCCAGCTCCGACGCGGTGGCGTCGGTGACCTGGCTCAACGAGCGAATGATCTGAAGGCGGACGGGGTCGGCGATCACGTCCAGCCAGTGCGGTCGCCGCGACGAACTCGAAAGCGCTACTGGAGACGAACTCACCCTGCCTCAAACCCCCCTGCCCTGGCTGAAGACTGCCTTGTTTATACCTGAGGGCGAGGTACTCCTAGTTAAGTCTTCGGGTAGGTGCTGGGTGGGTGGCACAAGCAGACCAAGGACGCAGGGAGCGTGGCGTGCTCTGCACGCAGCGACCGAGGACGCCGGTATGTGCCGTGTCAACCACCCAGGGTGCAGCGGGCCTGGTATATCGAGAGAAAACCGTTTTCGAAGCCATTGCGGGCCATGCGCAGGTAGAGGCGCCAGACGCGCACCCGTTCGGGCCCGGCGAGGCGGACCGCCTGATCGAGGTTCTCGTCGAGGCGTCGCGCCCAGTGGCGCAGGGTCTCGGCGTAGTCGACGCCGAACTCCTCGACGTGGCGGGTGAAGAAACCGGCTCGCTCCAGGGCGAGCAGAACCCGTGAGAGGTGCAGCGGTTCGGCATCGGGAAAGACGTAGCGCTCCGAGAAGGGGCCGGCGTCGGGGTCGGTGTGGCGGAGGCGGGCGATGCCGTGGTTGAGCAGGCGCCCGCCGGGCTCCAATAGCCCGGCAAGGGTGCGGGCGTAGACGTCGATCTGGGCGGCGCCGACGTGCTCGACCATGCCGATGCTGGCGATGGCGTCGAAGCGCTCGCCGGCTAGATCGCGGTAGTCCATGACGCGGATCTCGACCCGATCGGCGACGCCGGCCTCCTCGGCGCGCTGCCGCGCCTTCTCCGCCTGCGGCGGCGAAAGCGTGATCCCGAGGACGCTGGCGCCGTGCTTGGTTGCCGCCCAGAGCGGGAAGCTGCCCCAGCCGCAGCCGACGTCGAGTACCCGGTCACCCTCTTTCAGCGCCAGCTTGCGCGCGACGGTCTCCAGCTTCTCTTCCTGCGCCGCCTCCAGCGACTCGGCGCCGCGCGAGAAGATCGCGCAGCTGTAGGTCATCGAGTCGTCGAGGAAGAGCGAGAAGAACTCGTTGGAGACGTCGTAGTGATGGCGGACCGCCTCGGCATCGCGCTCCTTGGTATGGCGACGCCCGCTCGGTCGCAGCTCGGCGGCCGGACGGCGCGGCGGCCTGCTCAACCCGGCGGCGCGCACCGCGCCGAGCAGCAACCGCGCCTTGTCGCTGCCTTCGAGCCGCGGCGGTTGCCAGCTGTCGAGGAGCTCGATCACCGCGTCGATGTCGTCGACCTCGATCGCGCCGCTGACATAGGCGCGGCCGAGTCCCAGCTGGCCCGGTGCCCGCAGTGCGTGCGCGGCGGCGCGCGGCGAGCGCACATAGAAGGTCGGACCGGTGCCGCCAGTGGCGGGCAGGCG
>DATNGU010000216.1:0-5453 GCA_035605775.1 Solirubrobacterales bacterium
CCGGCCGGTTGCCGCCGATCCCCATAGGATCGGCGCCTTGATCAGGGCGATAGTCACCGGCGGAGCGGGGTTCATCGGGTCGAATCTGGTCGACGCGCTGCTCGCGCGCGGCGACGAGGTGACCGTGGTCGACGACCTCTCGACGGGGAGGCGCGAGAACCTCGACGGCGCCCTGGCGGCGGGGGCGAAGCTGGTCGAGCTCGACATCCGCGAGGCGGCTGCGCTGGCCGAGCTGGTGGCCGAGGTCCGCCCGGAGATCGTCTTCCACCTGGCCGCGCAGATCGACGTCCGCCGCTCGCTGGAGGACCCTGCCTTCGACGCGGCGATCAACGTCGGCGGCACCGCCAACCTGCTGGAGGCGATGCGGGCGGCGGGCTCGGCCAGGATCGTCTTCGTCTCCACCGGCGGCGCGATCTACGGCGAGGGCGAGGGGAAGGAGCTGCCGCTCGACGAGGACGCTCCGATCGAACCCTTCTCCGCCTACGGCCAGAGCAAGTTCGCGGCCGAGGGCTACCTGGCGCTCTACGAGCGGCTCTACGGCCTCTCCGGGGCGAGCCTGCGGCTCGGCAACGTCTACGGGCCGCGGCAGGATCCGCTCGGTGAGGCCGGCGTGATCGCGATCTTCTGCGGGCGGCTGCGGGCGGGGGAGCGACCGACCGTGTACGGCGACGGCAAGCAGACCCGCGACTACATATACGTAGGGGATGTGGTGGCAGCCGCGCTGGCCGCAGCGGAGGGCTCATTCAGCGGTCCGGTCAACATCGGCAGCGGGATCGAGACCGACGTGCTGGAGCTGGCGCGACTGCTGGCCGAGATCGACGGCGCCGTGGGCTTCGAGCCCGAGTTCGCCCCAGCCCGCGCCGGCGAGGTGCAGCGGATATCGCTCGATGCGAGCAAGGCCGAGCGCGAGCTGGACTGGCGGGCGACCACCAGCGTCGCCGACGGCCTCAGGCTCACCCTCGACTCCCTCTAACCCCGCATCACTAACCTTCATCACATGCCCGCCCAGGCCTACGCCGGCAAGGAGTGCGTCTGCCAGCTCCGCAAGGGGATCTGCGACCAGTCGTGCGTGCGCGACATGCTCGAGACCCCCTTCTACATCGCCTGCCTGAAGCTGAAGGGGCGGCGTTGCCTGGTCGTCGGCGGCGGCGACATCGGGCTCGAGAAGGTCGAGGGGCTGCTTGCCTGCGACGCCGACGTCACCCTGGTCGCCCCGCTCGCCCACCCGGAGCTGGAGTCGCTTGCGGCGGAGGGCTCAATCGCCTGGGAGAAGCGCGCCTACGCCGGCGCGGCGGATCTCGAGGGGGTCTTCATGGCGATCGCCTGCACCAACGACACCGACGTCAACATCGCCGTCTTCGACGACGCCGAGAAGCGGGCGATGCTGGTCAACATCGTCGACGTGCCACCGCTGTGCAACTTCATCCTGCCGGCGATCGTCCGCACCGGCCCGCTGGCGATCGCGATCTCGACCGCCGGCGCCTCGCCGGCACTGGCGAAGCGGATGAAGCGCGAGGTCTCCGAGCTGTTCGGCGAGGAGTACGCGCGCCTGGCGGTGATCCTCAACGACGCCCGCGGCTGGGCGAAGGGGACGCTGCCGACCTACCAGGACCGCAAGGAGTTCTTCGAGGGGATCGTCAACGGCGACCCCGACCCGGTCGAGCTGCTGCGCGAGGGTGAGGAGACGCAGGTCCTGGCGCTGATCGAGGCCGCCAAAGAGCGCGCGGCCTCAGCCCTGGCCGCAGGCTGAGACGCGAACGCGCTCAAGCGTCTCGCGCAGGCCTTCGGCCTCGGTGACGCTGAGCTTCGCCGAGAAGGCGCTGCGCAGCTCGGCGATCACCACCGGGCGCATCTCGGCGAGCATCTCCTCGCCGGCCGGCATCAGCGTCGCGTAGCTGACCCGCCGGTCCGTCTCGCAGAAGGTCCGCTCCATCAGGCCCGCCTTGATCAGGCGATCGACAAGCTTGGTCAGGCCACCGCGGGTGATGACCAGCGATTCGGCCAGCTCCCCCATCTTCATCCGCTGCTCGGGAGCGTCAGCGACGGTTGCCAGCACCTCGTACCAGGGCAGCGGCGGCAGGTCGCCCGCGGCAAGCGCTCCCTGCAGGCGCTGGACGATCGCCGAGTGGGTGCGGGTAAGCGCGCCCCAGGCGTCGCCATGGGGACTGCCGGTGGAGCGTGGTGCTCCCGGTTCGGTTGCGGTTGCCCGAGCGCTCATGCACCTCATCTTCCCAGATGAATATTGCCTAGTCAATAGTTGACAAGCTAACTACTTCTGCTACGATTGTTTCCGAGTCAAAGATTTACCCAACAACCAATGGACGGAGGGAGCAATATGAGCACGCAAACGATTCAGCAGCAGATCCCCACCGGCACCTATGTCGTCGATCCGTCCATTCCTCGATCGGGTTCGCCGTCGTCCACAACGGCGTGTCGACCTTCCGCAGCGGCTTCGGTGACTACGAGGCAAAGCTCAGCGGCGGCGAGAGCCCGAGGCTGAAGGGCGGCGTCGACGTCGCCAGCATCGAGATCGAGGAGCCGCAGCTAAAGGGCCATCTCCTCTCCCCTGATTTCTTCGACGCCGATCGCCACCCGCGAATCAGCTTCGAGTCGAGCGAGCTGCAGGTGGCGGAAGACGGGTCGGCGACGATCCAGGGCGAGCTCGAGATCCGGGGCGAGAAGCACCCGGTAGAGGCGAGCGGTCGCTTCGGGCAGCTCGGCGCCGACCTCGCCGGCGTGGCGCGAGTCGGGCTTTCGCTGGCGGCGACCGTCGACCGTCGCAGCTTCGGCCTCGACTGGCAGGCCGAGCTGCCGAGTGGCGGCGAGGTGCTCGACTACGAGGTGAGCATCGCGGTCGAGCTGGAGCTGGTCGAGGAGGCCGAGTAGCGATGAGGGTCTTCGGCATCTCGGGCAGCCTGCGCCGCGACTCGCACAACAGCGCCCTGTTGCGGGCGGCCGCCGAGCGGCTGCCCGCAGGGGCGGAGCTGATCCCCTTCGAAGGGTTGGGCGAGATCCCGCCCTACGACGAGGACGTCGAAGTACGCGACGTGCCCCAGTCGGTGCGCGAGCTACGCAAGGCAATCCTTGACGCCGACGCGGTCCTGATAGCCACCCCCGAGTACAACCACTCGCTCCCGGGCCAGCTCAAGAACGCGCTCGACTGGGCCTCCCGCCCAGCGGGCAAGAGCTCCCTCAATGGCAAGCCCGCCGCGACGATCGGCGCCTCAACGGGGATGTTCGGCGCGGTCTGGGCGCAGGCCGAGCTGCGCAAGGTGCTGGCGGCGATGGGTGGTCGCGTGATCGAGGCCGAACTGCCGGTCGCTCATGCCGCCGAGCTGCGCCGCGGAAATCGCTTGGAGCTTCCTCCGGAGCAAGCTGAGCAGCTAGAGGAGATCCTCGCCGAGCTGGTCGCCGCGGCCGAGCGCGAGCTGGCGCCGGCCTAGCATGCTCCCTTTGGTGCCCATGCGACCCTCAACGGAGCACTCGTCCTGGGGTCTAGGCAGCAGGCAGGGCGAAGAAGGCTATGGCTGCGAAGTGCGCTGCGGCGGCGAGGATCACCAGCGCGTGGAAGATCTCGTGGTAGCCGAAGACGCGTGGGTTGGGGTTGGGCCGCTGGATCGCGTAGACGACGGCTCCGGCGGTGTAGAGGAGACCACCGGCGGCGACCAGCAGGGTGCCGGTGACTCCCATGTCGACCAAGAGCTGCGGGAAGGCGGCGGCGGCGACCCAGCCCAGCGACATGTAAATCAGCGCCGCGACCCATTTCGGGTGTTCGATCCAGATCATCTCGACCACGGCGCCGGCGATCGCACCGATCCAGACGACGACGAGGATCGCATCGGCGAGAGGCCCGTCGAGGACGAGCAGGGCGAACGGCGTGTAGGTGCCGGCGATGAGAAAGAAGATCATCGAGTGATCGAGGCGCCGCATCCAGCGGCGTACGTCGGGGCGCTTCCAGTCGACCCGGTGGTAGAGGGCGCTGGTGCCAAGCAGCGCCGAGAGGCTGACGGCGTAGATCGCGACGGCCAGAGTCGCCTTCGGCGTCTGGGCGGCGACGATCAGCCCCGCACCCAGGACGAGGGAGATGAAAAAGGCCCACTCGTGCGAGACGCCGCGCAGCTTCGGCTTGACGAGCGCAATCGCGTCCGTCGCCCGCTCACCCATCCGCTCGGCGCCTCTACGCAGGTCTTCGACCATGTCCTCAGGGTACTCGGCATTTGTGCCGAGATTGCGGAATTGCCACCATGTAGAGAGGCAGCGCCCCTAACCGCATTTCCTTATTTGCGGATTCCTGATCTGTTTCTGTCCGGTCCAGTAGCGATCCTGCGGAGTTACCCCTGAAAGTCGCTGCGAGAGGAGAGGTTCGATGTCTAAGACCGCCACAAGCACTCCCAAAAACGGTCTGCAGGGCCTCTCTATAGAGCGGCGGTTTTCGACTGCCGGGGTGCATCCATTCGACGAGATCGAGTGGGAGATCCGCGATGCGGTGATCGGCGATCCAGCCGACCCGGCCTTTGAACAACGCGACGTCGAGTTCCCGAAGAGCTGGAGTCAAAACGCGACCAACATCGTCGCCCAGAAGTACTTCCGCGGCCAGCTCGGCAGCCCCGAGCGCGAGAGCTCGGTCAAACAGATGATCGGCCGCGTGGCAGGCACGATCTCCAGCTGGGGACGCGAAGGCGGCTACTTCGCCTCCGAGGAGGACGCCGACGCCTTCGAGGCCGAGCTGACCTCGATCCTGCTCAACCAGAAGGCGGCCTTCAACTCGCCGGTTTGGTTCAACGTCGGCTTCGAGGAGACGCCGCAGTGCTCGGCCTGCTTCATCCTCAGCGTCGAGGACACCATGGAGAGCATCTTGGGTTGGAACACCAAAGAGGGCAACATTTTCCGCGGCGGCTCCGGCTCCGGCATCAATCTCTCCAACATCCGCGGCTCGATGGAGCCGCTGCAGAAGGGCGGCACCGCCAGCGGCCCGGTCAGCTTCATGCGCGGCGCCGACGCCTGGGCGGGAACGATCAAGTCCGGCGGCAAGACGCGGCGGGCGGCGAAGATGGTCGTGCTCGACGTCGATCATCCGGACATCGAGCACTTCGTCTGGTGTAAGGCCGACGAGGAGAAGAAGGCCGAGGCGCTGCGCGACGCCGGCTTCGACATGTCAATCGACGGCGAGGGCTTCACCTCGATCCAGTACCAGAACGCCAACAACTCGGTGCGGGTCACCGATGACTTCATGGAGGCGGTCGCCGCCGGGGAGGAGTGGCACCTCACCGCCCGTACCACCGGCGAGCCGGTCAAGACCTTGGACGCGCGCGATCTGATGAACCAGATCGCCGACGCCGCCTGGCGCTGCGCCGATCCCGGCGTTCAGTACGACACGACGATCAATCGCTGGCACACCTGTCCGGAGTCGGGGCGGATCAACGCGTCCAACCCTTGCTCCGAATACATGCACG
>DATNGU010000217.1:0-5154 GCA_035605775.1 Solirubrobacterales bacterium
TGGGTCCACCGATCCGCGAGGAAACGATCGTCTACGAGCGGCCGAGCCGCTTCTCCTACAAGGTGCTTTCGGGGTTGCCGGTCCGCGATCACGTTGGGACCGTGTCGCTGGAGCCCGATGGAGACGGTCGGACCAAGATCACCTACGCCCTGCGGACTACGCCGACTGTGCCGATCGCCGGAGGTGTCGTCGTCGGCGTCGTCAAGCAGGGGGTCAAGCAGCTTCTGAACGGTGTCTCCGCCGAGGCCGAGCGACGCGTGGCTGCCGGAGGTTGAGTCGGCCCCGGATGGGCCAGTTGGTGGACGACACGGAGCTGCGGCGGCGGGCGATCGCCGGCGTCCGCGACGAGGTCGAGGCTTTCGGTAGCGCCAGGGCTGACTCGCGGCTGATCCGGCGTCAGGGCTTGCTCGCCTCGGTAGTACCCGCTTCGCCGCAGCGGTCTCTGTTCAACTCGGTCTTTTACGACGATCCGGTCGTGCTGGCGCGGGAGATGGAGGCCCTGAAGGGGCTCTATGACTCGCACGGCATCGACGCCTGGACCGTCTGGGTGCCCGATGAGGACCGCGAGACGGCGCGGTTGCTCGCAGCTCGCGGTCACCTCCTGGACGCCGCGCCGCGGGCGATGGCGATGGAGCTCAGCGAACTTGCCGCCGGGCCGCCCGCGCCGGACGGAGTCGAGCCGGGGCCGATCTCGCCGGCCGCAGCGGCGGAGCTCAATGATCGGGCTTACGGCTATGGCGAGGACGGCTTCCGCGCCGGCCTCGCCGGCGAGACGGCGATTCGCTGGCATGGCGCCTACGAGGACGGGCGGCCGGTCTGTTGCGTTGGCACGATCGAGGTTGGCGAGGACTGCTGCATCACCGGCGTGGCGACGCCGTCTGAGCACCGCGGCTGCGGCATCGCCAGCTGGTTGATGCTGCGAGCGCTTGCCGAGGCGCGCGAGGAGGGCCTGCGGACCGCATCGCTGCAGGCGACTAAAGCGGGCGCGCCGATTTACGAGCGGCTCGGGTTTGCCGACTTCGGTTTCATCGAGATGTGGGAGCTGCGGCGGTGAAGGCCCGGCTGGCTGCCATGCGGATCGGTGCCGAACGGCTATGGCGCGAGCACCGCTGGGCGACGGTGGCGCTGATCGCTGCCCTCGTGGTCGCGATTGGGGGCATCGCTGGAATCGCCTACGACGAGCTCAAGCGCCCTGCCGACATCCACAATGCCGACGTCCCCTTCCAGCCGCAGAAGCCGAAAGTGCAAAAGCGCAGGACGGTCAGCTGGCCGCTCTATGGCTACGACCGCGCCCGCAGCCGCTACCTACCGGCAAAGGGGGTGAGGCCGCCGTTCCGGAAAATGTGGCGCTATACGGATGGGCCGCTGCTCGAGTTCCCGCCGGTGATCGCCGGCGGCAGACTCTTCTTCGTCGACAACAACGGCTACGCGATCGCCCTTGACGCCGACACCGGCAAGCAGCTCTGGAAGCGCCGCATCGGCCGCCTCAACGCCTCCTCGCCGGCCTACTCCAAGCAGCGTCTCTACATTGTCAACCTCGTCCCCGGCCACGTGGTCAAGCTCGACGCCCGCAACGGCAAGGTGCTCTGGAAACGGCCCCTGCCGGGGCGGGCGGAGTCCTCGCCGGTCGTCGTCGGCCGCAGCCTCTACTTCGGCTGCGAGGACGGCAATCTCTACGCGCTCAGCACCCGTAACGGCAACGTGCGCTGGGCGACTGGGCTGGGCGGCCCGGTCAAGTCCGCCCCCGCCTACTACGGCGGTGTTCTCTACGTCGGCGACTACGGCGGCTACATGAACGCGGTCAGGGCAAAGAACGGCGAACTGGTCTGGCAGAGCGACTCGCTCGGGCAGGGCTTCGGAACGTCCGGTGCCTTCTACTCCACCCCGGCCGTCGCCTTCGGCCGCGTCTTCGCCGGTAACAACGACACCCGCGTGTACAGCTTCGACCGCCACGACGGCACCATCGCCTGGACCTACTCGACCGGCGGCTACGCCTACTCGGGTCCGGCTGTTGCCAGCACCCGCCACACCGGCCCCACCGTCTACATCGGCTCCTTCGACGGCAACGTCTACGCGCTTAACGCGGAGAGCGGCGAGCCGCGCTGGATCCGTTCGGCCGGCGGCTCGGTGATCGGCTCGCTGACCGCCGTCGGCGACATCGTCTACGCCGCCGAGTTCGACGACACCTCGACCACCGGCTATGCGATGAAGACCGGGCGCACGGTCTTCCACTACCCGCGCGGGACCTACACGGCGGTCGTCTCCGACGGCCACCGCATTTACCTGACCGGTTACTCGAGCATCACCGCGCTGCAGCCCTACAAGCACAGACTGGGGCTGGAGGATCGGATCGCCGCGCGCTAGTCGCTCTTCACTTCTTCGGCGCCAGGCCGCCCGGCGGCGGGGGCGGTGCTTTGGGCGGGAACGGCGCGTAGGCGGGGAAGCGACCGTTGTGGATCTTGTTGCGCAGTACGCCGAGGCTCGCTGGCCAGTTCTGGATCCGGTATGAGCTGGTCGAGCCGAAGTCCTGGTAGTAGATGAGCATCTTGGCGCGGCGGTGGCCCTCCACCCAGGTCATCAGCTTGCGGACGAAGGCCGAGTCGTCGCCGGTCGAGACGCTCCACTCGGTGATCGCAAAGGGCTTGCCCGCGAAGCGCCGATAGAGGCCGTTCAGCGATTTCCAGTCCTGGTTGTCAGAGTAGAAGTCGGTGCCGGCCCAGTCGACCCAGCGCGAGCCGGGATAGAAGTGGCGGGGCCGGTTTTTAGGAACCGTCGGTGAGCCCGCCGGCAGCGGGCTCCAGATGATTTCGACCGGTGCTTCCGGCAGGCCGCCGACGTCACTTTGCAGGGGCGGCAGGCCAGCTTCGTGCAGGCGAGCATCGATCTGGCTGCGCTTGCCGCCGCCGTGGACGATCACGTAGATACGGCGGAAGGCGCGCTTGTACCAGAGGGGAGTGTGGGCGGCGTCGCGCGCCGCTCCGGCGCAGTCGTAGGGGGCGTAGACGTTGAGGCAGCGGTTCGGCTCGCCCAGCGGCCGGATGTAGGCCCGCATCTTCTTCTCCCAGAACAGTCTGTTGAGCCGGATCAGGTATCCGTCGCCGCCCCCGGTGGCGATTCCACGCGGGCTGATCAACTCGTGCCCGTCGCCGTTGTCGGCGGTCGTGATGTGGAGCACCGGTCGCGCTCGCGCCGCCTGCCAGCGTTCGATCGACTCGGGGAAGTCCGAGCCCCAGGTACGGAAGGACTCGATCAGGGCGGGGTGCTTGTGCAGTGAGTTGGAGAACTGGCCGAAGTCGGCGCTGTCGCCCGTATCGCTGATTCCGAAGAACACTTGGTCACCGCGCGGAACCAGCGATACGGCGCCCGCCGGTGCCGCCGCAAGCAGGCAGAGCACGGCGACGGCGCAGAGCACGCCGATCGCGGTCGACTTGTCGCGAGCACGGAGCATCGAAGGAGGCGGGATAGTGGCAGGCGACGGGCGCCGGCTGTGAAATTCGCCTGGCGCTTTACTTCAGGGTGCAAAGAACTCAAGGCGGAGGGGTGATTCAGGTGGCGCTTGATCAGAGCAAGGTGGGCCAGCACATCGCACTGCAGATGGAGGCGATCGAAGCTGACTACGGAGACGACAGCGAAATTGGCGACATCTGCACCATCGTCGAGATCAGGGGTCCGCACGGCTCCCACGTGCGAATGCGAAGCACCGCTGCATCGCCGCATTCCACCCTGGGCTTGTTGAAGCTTGCCGAGCAGGTGGCGTTGGCCAACTTCGGCAGGGACGACAACTAGGCGCCGTCGCTGCGCGGGCGCGGTCAGCAGCCGTTGTGGTTGGCGACGATCGCGAGTACTTCGGGGGCGTGTTTGGAGACAAAGCTGGGACCGATGCCGCGGATCGCCAGTAGCGCGTCGTCGTCTGCCGGGTGGGTAGAGGCGATCGCCTCCAAGGTGGAGTTGTGGGCAACGGTGAAGGCGGGTTTGCCGTCCGCGGCGCGCAATCGCCACGCTTTGAGCTGCTCGAACAGCGGTGCGTCGGCGGCGGAGAGGTCGATAGGTGGCACCGCGGACTTCTTTGCGCTACGGGGGCGGCGAACGGCGATGGTCTCAGGGTCGGGTAGCCACCCCTGTTGGTCGCAGACGTCGCAGCAGCGGCCAAGCGGTTGGCCAGCCTCGCTATCGCCGAAGTGGTCGAGGACGCTGCGTCGGCGACAACGGTCAGAGTAGATGAAGGATTTAATCGTTTGGTAGTCGCGCCAGCCGCGCTCGTGGGCAATCGCCAGCTCGGGGTCGCCGGCGCGCTGCTGGTTGAAGCGGACCAACCGACCCAGGTCGGCTTTCATCGCCAGCAGCACGGCTTTGGCCGGTAGGCCGTCGCGGCCCGCTCGCCCGGCCTCTTGGTAATAGGCCTCGAGGCTGGTCGGGATCGCCATGTGCCAGACCGAGCGCACGTCGGCTTTGTCCACCCCCATGCCGAAGGCGTTGGTGGCGACGATGATTTCGACCTCGCCGCCCATGAAGCGAGCCTGGGTGCTGCCGCGCTCCTCGGATTCCATTCCGGCGTGGTAAGGCAGAGCGCGCAGGCCCGCTTCCCGCAACGTTGACGCGACGTCGTCGGTGTCCCGGCGGGTGCCGCAGTAGACGATCGCGGGGCGGTTGGTCGGGTCGGCCAGCCCGGCTTCGAGCAGCGCCATCCTTCGCGCCTTCGAGCCCGTCCCTTCGAGTCGCACGACGTCGAAGGAGATGCTGGGCCGGTCGAAGCCGGAGCGAACCTTCAGCGGCTCGCGCATCGCGAAGCGCGCCGCGATCTCTCGTGCCACCGCCTCGGTTGCGGTCGCCGTGCAGGCCATCACGGTTGGACGCCCAAGCCGCTCGGCGATCTCGGGTAGGCGCAGGTAGTCGGGGCGGAAGTCATGCCCCCACTCGGAGACGCAGTGCGCCTCGTCGACCGCGAGCAGGTCGATTCGTCGCTGTTCGATCGCACTGAGGAAGACGGTCGAGCCAAAGCGCTCCGGCGAGCAGTAGACAATCCGCGCTTCGCCGTTGCGAACCTGGGAGAGGGCGGTGCGTGCCGCTTCTTCGCTCATGCCCGACGAGATCATCGCCACCGGATGGCCGACAGCGGTCAGTCGCCGCCACTGATCGTTCATCAGCGCGATCAGT
>DATNGU010000218.1:0-3277 GCA_035605775.1 Solirubrobacterales bacterium
CCACTCGCGCAGCGGCAGCTTGGGGACGAAATCGCCCGAGCTGGGCCCGTGTTCGCGCCAGAACTCACCGCGGGGTCCGTAGCGCTCGACCGCGGCGCGCAGGAACGCCACCCAGGCCCCTCGCTGGCGGGCGTTGGCGACCGGAAGGGTCGTGTAGTCGCGCGACAGCCAGGCCGGGGTCGAGTAGACGAAGGGCAATACCCGGAGCCGCTGGCGTGCTGCCGTCGCCACGACTTCGTCGAAGCCGCCCCACTCGTAGGGGCCGTTCCGCGTCGGCTTCACGCCACCCCAGGCGAGCGGCCAGCGCACGCTGCCGATCCGGCCGGCGCGCATGTATTCGGCGTCGGTTTGGGTCAGTCCCGTCTGCGGCACGACCCCGAAGAAGGCGCGCGGCGCCCCCAGCGCGCTGCCGCCGGCGTTGGTGGTCGGAAAGGCCACACCGACCGCGGCAATGGCGGCAGCGAGGCCGAGGAGCAGTGCGGTCTTCGTCGTTCTCATCATGCTCAGTAGCTGCCGCCCAGCTTGCGATGGTCCCAGGTCGCCGTCCGCAGCGGCTTGAAGTGGATCGCCACCCGCTTCGGGGCCTGGGCTTCGAGCGCTGCCTTGGCGTCGCCCTCGACCGAGGAGATCCCCTCCGCGTAGCGCACGGTCAGCTCCTCAGCGAACCCGATCACGGTCTCAAAGTCGCGGTGGAGCTCTGCCTCGGCCTCGATCGCGGCGCCGCGCAGCTCCCCGTACTCGTGGCCGGTCTCGACCAGCACCGTCGCCCGCGGATCGCGTTCGAGGTTGCGCACCTTCTGCGATTTCGCGTAGGTCCAGATCCAGACCTCGCCCTCGCGGGGCACGAACCAGAGCGGCATCGAGTGGGGCCAGCCGCGCGGTCCGTTCGAGGAAACCACCGCGATCCGCTCGCCCTCGAGCAGCTCCAGCAGCTCCCCCTCGCCCAGCTTGATCTGGTCCCTGCGGCTCATCCGGCGTGACTTTATGCGGCCCCGGCGGACGCCGGCCGGAACGAACGGCGGTAGGCGGTCGGCGTGGTGGCCGTGGCCCGGCGGAAGTGCTCGCGCAGCGAGGCGGCGGTGCCGAAGCCGGCTCGCCAGGCGACGTCGTCGATCGCCAGATCGGAGTCCTCCAGCAGGCGCCGCGCCTCGAGCACCCGCTGGGCGAGCAGCCAGCGCAGCGGCGTGGTTCCGGTCTCCTCGCGGAAACGGCGAGCGAAGGTGCGGGGGCTGACGCTGGCGTGGCGCGCCATCGCGGCGACGTCGAGTGGCTCCATGAGCCGCTCTGCAGCCCAGCGCCGCGTCGCCTCCAACGATCCCGACTCGCCGACCGGGGTGCGCTTGATGAACTGCGCCTGGCCGCCTTCGCGATGGGGCGCGGCGACCATGCGGCGGGCGACCGTCTCGCCGGCCACCGCGCCGAAGTCCTCGCGAACCACGTGCAGGCTGAGGTCGATGCCGGCGCTGAGGCCGGCCGAGGTCATCACCTCGCCCTCGTCGACGTAGAGCGCCGCCGGGTCGACCTCGATCGCCGGGAAGAGCGCCGCGAGCTGCTCAGCGTGGGCCCAGTGCGTCGTCGCCCGGCGCCCGTCGAGCAGACCCGCGTGGGCGAGCGCGAAGGCTCCGGTGCAGACCGAGAGGACGCGAGCGCCCCCTTTCGCAGCATCGCGGAGGGCCTCGGTCGCCGCCTCGGGCGGCGGGTCGAGCATGGCGAAGTAGCCGGGCACGACCACCGTGTCGGCTCGCTCCAGGGCCTCGAGACCGTGCTGGGGCGCGAGGCCGAAGCCCGTGGTGGTGGCGATCTCGGCTCCACCCACCGAGCAGGTCGAGACCTCGTACAGCGGCGTCCCGTCCACGGCCGAGGCGGCGGTGAAGACCTGGGCCGCCGCGGTCAGGTCGAATGCGACGACGCCGTCGAGACAGAGGGCGACGACGCGATGGGTTTGCTCTCGCTTCCCGCGCATGGCAGAAATCTAGCGAACATTGGCAATCCTGCCACTCGACGGCGTCGGCGGCAGGCGGCAAGATCGGCCCATGCAGATCGCCATCCTCCTCTTCGAGAAGCTCGCCGCCCAGGACGCCGTCGGTCCCTATGAGGTGTTCCGCTGCGTGCCGGGCTGGGACGTTCGCTTCGTCGGCGCCCGCACCGGCGTGGTCCGCTCCGAAGGGGGCCTCGGCCTCAGCGTCGACAGGACGCTCGAGCAAACCGCGGAGGCCGACATCGTCCTCGTCCCGGGCGGGCGCGGCAGCGACGCGCTGCTCACGGACGAGACCGTGCTCTCTTGGCTGCGCGAGATCGACGCGGCGACGAAGTGGACGACCTCGGTTTGCACCGGCGCTCTGCTGCTCGGCGCGGCCGGGCTGCTGGAGGGCAAGCGAGCGACCTCCAACTGGCTCGCCCTCGACGAGCTCCGCAAGTACGGGGCCGACCCGATCGGCGGACGCTGGGTCGAGGACGGCAAGACGATCACCGCCGCCGGGGTCACGGCGGGCATCGACATGGCCCTGCACCTGGTCGGCCGCGAGGCCGGACCCGACGTCGCACAAGCCGTCCAGCTGGGGATCGAGTACGACCCCGACCCGCCCTTCGACGCCGGCTCCCCCGAGAAGGCCCCGGCCCATATCGTCGAGCTGGTCACCTCATTCAGCCGCGCTCGAGCCTGAACGGGCGCCCCAGCTATCCCCAAAGCGTCGTTGCTGAATTGCTTGCCTGTGCGCGCATTCGTTGCGCCGAGCCCGGCTAGCGTGGGCACATGGAGCTCAGCGCAAAAGTTCGACCGCCTGCCCTTGATATCGTACGTACCACTCACTCAAATTACGTACGTACGATCTCATTGGAGGCCCGGATGGCGCTCAGTGCTTCAAAACTACGAGCCAACGTCTACCGACTGCTGGACGAGATCCTGGAGACCGGCAAACCGCTGGAGATCGAGCGCAACGGCAAAACCCTGGTGATCGCGCCGAAGGAGAGGGAGTCGATTTGGGATCGGCTGCCCCGCCGCGATGGCTTCCTCGTCGGAGACCCCGATGAGCTGATCCACGTCGATTGGTCCTCGGAGTGGAACCCTGATCCAAATTGACACCCATATGGTCGGTTGGCTGTATGCAGGTGAGGATCGCCGTATCCCCCCGCCGATACGGGCGCGATTGGAGACCGGAGCCCTGTTCGTCTCCCCGATCGTCGAGCTGGAGCTGACATACCTCCATGAAGTCGGCCGGGTCTCGGAACCGGCGTCCGCGCCACTGGCCGCCTTGAAAGCGAGCATCGGCCTGCAGAT
>DATNGU010000219.1:0-3494 GCA_035605775.1 Solirubrobacterales bacterium
GTCCAGCTCGCCGAGGAAGGCCTGGGCGGCGGCGCAAGCGAGGGCGAAGTTGCGGCGCTGGAAGCCACCGCGGGCACGCAGTTTTACCTCGGGCCCCGGGTCTTCCGGCGCGACGATCAGCGTCGCGCCCCGCTCGCCAGCCGCCGCTTGCGCCAGCTCGCCGACCGCCAGGCTGACCCGTCCCAGCACGAGGGTCGAGTGGTCGCGCAGCACCGCCAGCTTCTCGGCGGCGATCTCCTCCTCGGTATTGCCGAGCCACTCGGTGTGGTCGAGCCCGACCGAGGTCAGCACCGTCACCCGGGAGGGGATCGTGTTGGTCGCGTCGAGCCTCCCCCCCAGCCCAGCCTCGATCGCCGCAGCCTCGACGCGGGCTTCCGCCAAGGCAACGAAGGCGGCGGCGGTCGCCAGCTCGAACTGGGTCACCGCCTCGCCCCCCTCCAGACTTCGGTTGACGGTCTCAGCGGCCTGCGCCGCGCGCTCCACCGCGGCGGCGAAGGCGGTGCTGCCGATCTCTTCGCCGCGCACCAGCACCCGTTCCGACCAACGCGCCGCGTGGGGCGAGACGCAAGCCCCGGATGCAACCCCGTGCGCCTCCAACAGCGCCGCGATCATCCGCGTTACCGAGGACTTGCCGTTGGTGCCGACGACGTGGATCGAGGCAAAGCGGTGCTGGGGCATGCCGAGCAGGGTGCTCAGCGCGCGCATCCGCTCCAGTCCCAGCTTCCAGCCAATCGGCTCCAGCGAGTCGAGGTAGTCCTCTGGGTTCCTCAGGTCTATTCCGACAGCTCCTCCAGCTCGGCGCGGTAGCGCTCGAGCTTCCGCCGCTCCTCCTCGACCACCTCGGCGGGCGCTCGGTCGACGAACTTCTGGTTGCCGAGTTTGCCCTCGCTCCGTGCAACCTCGGAGCGCAGCTCCTCTCGTCGCGCCTCGAGCCGTGCAGCCACCGCGTCAGCGTCGATCGCAGCCGAGGAGAGGATCTTCACCGGCCCGACCGCGGCAACCGGGTCGCCCCCGTCGTCTCCAAACTCGAAACGAGAGAGCCTGCCGACGAATTCCTCTGGCTCGGCCCCCTCGGCCCGGGCGGGCAGCACGGTCGCGGCCGGCACCTCGACCAAGTCGCGCCAGGCCCGCAACCGGCGCGTCAGCTCGATCCCCACCTGAACGGTCGCCTCCGCATCGAGGTCGCGAAGCGAGCCTTCCGCATGCGGAAATGAGTGCACCGTCAGATGTCCCTGCCGCGATGGGTGGTAGGACCAGATCTCCTCGGTGACGAAGGGCATGATCGGGTGCAGCAGCGCCAACTGGCGCTCCAGCAACCAAAGCAGCGTCGCCGAGACCTCTGCCTCACCCTCATAGAGGCGCGGCTTGACCATCTCCAGGTACCAGTCGCAGAGCTCCGACCAGAAGAACGCGTAGGCCTCCTGGGCGGCATGAGCAAAGTCGTATTCCTCCAGCTTCGCCGTGACTGAGGCGATCGTCGCCTCCAGCCGCGAGAGGATCCAACGATCCTCGACGCTCACCGGCCGCGGCGCGGCATCGACCTCAGCCACGTTGAGCAAGATCAGGCGGCTTGCGTTCCAGAGCTTGTTGGCGAGATCGGCCCCTTGCTGGACCTTGGCGTCGGAGAAGCGCACGTCCTGGGTCGATGACATCGCCAACAGGCCGAAGCGCAGCGCATCGGCGCCGTGCTCGTCGATTTCGTCGAGCGGATCGATGCCGGTGCCGAGGCTCTTCGACATACGTCGCCCGTCGCGGGCCTGGATCACCGAGTGCACGTAGACGTCGCGGAAGGGGACGTCGGCGGGGAACTCGATCCCGGTCATGATCATCCGCGCCACCCAGAGGAAGAGGATCTCCCGCGCCGTGGTGAGGAAGCTGGTCGGGTAGAAAGCACGCAACTCCGGCGTGTCCTCGGGCCAGCCCAGGGTCGCGAACGGCCACAGCGCTGAGCTGAACCAGGTGTCGAGCACGTCCTCCTCCTGACGCAGCGGGCCGCCGCAGGCGCCGCAGCGCTCGGGGGGGTCCTCGGCGACAATCGTCTCCTCGCAGGCGTCGCAGTACCAAACCGGGATCCGGTGGCCCCACCAAAGCTGGCGCGAGACGCACCAGGGCCGGATCTCGTTCATCCATTCGAGGTAGACGCGCTTCCACTGCTCAGGCGTGATCCGCACCTCGTCGCGTTCCACTGCTTCGATCGCTGGCTTCGCCAGCTCGTCCATACGGCAGAACCACTGCAGCGAGATCAGCGGCTCAATCCGCGCCCCGGAGCGATGCGAGAAGGGGACCGAGTGCAGGTATGGCTGCTCATCGCGCAACCGGCCCTCGTCGCGCAGGGCGGCAACTACCGCCTCCTGCGCCTCCACGGCGGTAAGGCCAGCAAAGCGCTCGCCCGCCTCCGCGGTCATCCGCCCATCGGGGCCAATCACGCCGATCTCCTCGAGGCCGTGCAGGCGACCGATCTCGAAATCGTTGGGGTCGTGACCGGGGGTGATCTTCAGCGCCCCGGTGCCGAACTCGGGGTCGACGTGCGGGTCGGCGATGATCGGCAGCCGCCGCCCAACCAGCGGCAGCACGCAGTGCTGGCCGACCAGGTCGGCGTAGCGCTCGTCGTCCGGGTTGACCGCCACCGCGGTGTCGGCCAGCATCGTCTCCGGCCGCACCGTCGCCACGGTCAACACCCGCTCGGAGCCCTCGACCGGATACTCGATCGAGTACAGCGTGTCCTCGACCTCGCGGTTCTCCACCTCGAGGTCGGAGATCGCCGAGTGCGAGCCAGGGTCCCAGTTGACCATGTAGTTGTCGCGGTAGACGTAGCCCTTGTCATAGAGCTGCTTGAAGACTCGGTAGACGGCCTTGACGTATCCCTCATCGAGGGTGAAGCGCTCGCGCTCGTAGTCGCACGAGGCCCCGAGCCGCTTGTACTGCTCGACGATCCGCGAGCCGTATTCCTCTTTCCAGGCCCAGACGCGCTCGACGAAGGCCTCGCGGCCCAGCTCCTGCCGCGAAGCTCCTTCCTCCGCCAGCTCTTTCTCGACCACGGCCTGGGTGGCGATGCCAGCGTGATCGGTGCCGAGCGTCCAGAGGGTGTTGCGTCCTCGCATCCGGTTCATCCGCACGAGCGCGTCCTGCATCGAGCCGTTCAGCGCGTGCCCCATGTGGAGGACGCCGGTCACGTTCGGCGGCGGGATCGCAACCGAAAAGTTCTCCACCGCGGTTCCCTCCGCCTCCGGATGGAAGTAACCAGCCTCGATCCACTCGTCAAACAGCCGCCGCTCGACCTCGGCAGGTTCGAAGCGGGTCTTCCGCTCCAAGTCATCTCGGCGCTCGTCAGGCATGAATCGCCGAGTGTAGTAGCGACTCAGGGCCTATCCCGGTAGGGGTGGAACGTCTTGTACTTTTTCCGCGGCGACAGCGGCGGATAGCCATCTACTGTCTTCGGAAAAAGTTAAGTGAAATCCCTACCGGGATAGGCCCCAGGGTCCCTCAGGCCGTTT
>DATNGU010000220.1:0-8787 GCA_035605775.1 Solirubrobacterales bacterium
ATCGTCTCACCCCGGGTGGCGACGCTCGGCAGCTCGGGCACGAAGACGCTGAAGCCACCTTCGGGCGCCGGTTGCAGCACGATCTCGTACTCGCGCTCGATGCTCATGTCCTGAAGCTAGCGCGGCTATAGCTCTGCTGCCCGCCAAATGTAAGCCGTAATCGCCCGAAATCGCCGCTAATCCCCGCGCATCTAGGCGATTTCAGCCACTCGGGCCAGTAACGGAGCGCTTTTCAGGGGGGGTTCGAGCGATCCTGAAAAAGCGAACCCGGCGATGAGGAGGGGGTTCTGCGGATGGAGCTAGGCGGATTCGAACCGCCGACCTCCTGGGTGCGATCCATACGGGTCATCCAGCGCGGGAGTCCATGAAAAGCGGTGATTTCCAGGACCTTCTGGTGGTCCGCCGGTTTGCGCAGTTTCTCTAGATAAGCGGGGATATGCGGCGATATGAAGGGAGTCGGGCACTCCTGGGGAGAAGTGCCCGAAACGATGGAAGAGCGGTTGAGAAATGCGCGACCTTGCCAAGCAAGGCGCACTCGAACCGCAGGGCTCGTGATCGGAAGCTTGTCTCGATGCGGCGGTGTCGCGGGATGCTGCCTTTCCAGAAGTCCTCGGCTCGAAATTAAGTGAGTCGGTGCTCGTAGGACGGCAGCAGGGCCTGCGTATCGATATCGCCGGGGGCGGTGCGCTGGAGACGGAGCGTCGCTTCGTCGCCGTCGAGGGTCAGGCTCGAGACCTGGTTGTCGAAGTAGGGCCCCTCGAGCAGTCGCCAGCGGCAGCCGGGGTCGGGAGCGCCGGCGAGTTTCGCCAGGCCCGAACAGAGCGAGCCGAGAACGGGTCCGAACGCGGCCCGTACGACCCGCCGCTCTTTCTCTTCGAGCGGGTTGCGGTAGGGAGAGCAGACGGCCTGGTAGATCGGGCTGCGGTCCGAGTCGCCGCCGGGCAGTCCCAGCTCGCAGAGGTAGGCATTGTGGACATCGCCGGAGAGGACGACGATCGACTTCGGTGGCTTGCCGTGCTCGCCCCTCGCCACCGCAGCGAGCAGGTCCCTCAGCTTGGCGAAGGAGTCCTGGAACGCCGCCCAGTGGTCGAAATCGACCTCGCGCCGCAGCAGCTCGCTGCCCCTCGCGATCACCGGCCCCCAGGCGCCATCGCAGAGGCGCTCGTTCCAGGCCTCGAGCCGATCGAAGGCAGGGGGGAGCAGGAACGGCACCGTCGTCGCCAGCAGCAGATGGTCGAAATCGCCGCGACAGTGATCGACGATCCAGTCCCACTCCCCCGCGTCGACGATCGCTCGCTTGTCTTCCTCGAGCACGCGACCGGCGCGCGAGTCGATGAACACCGCCCTGGTGCGGCCGAAGTCGCGGTAAAAGCTCCAGCGCGATCCGGAAGCGTCGACGTCGATCGCGTCGGCCCAAGACCGGAGCACCTCCGAGGCCTGCTGGTTCCCCCGAACCTCCCGGTAGACCTCGCTACCGTCGAGCTCGGCCGGCGAGAGGTTGCCGAGGTGCTGGTAGACCCAGTAGCTCGTGATGCAGTCGATGGCCCGGCGGTGCCACCAGGAGCGTCCGCGCATCTCTTCCAGCCATGAGTGGGAGATGTTCCAGTCGTCGCTCATGTCGTGGTCGTCCCAGAGCATCGAGACCGAGACCGTCGAGAACAGCCAGCGGATCAGCGGCTCCCGCCAGCTCTCGCGGTAAAGCCAGGTGTACTCCTCGAAGTCGAGGATCTCCTCGCCCGGGGGCGTCGTGGTGCCCCGCCGCTCCCTGATCTTGGCCCGAGCTTTCGGCGAGCCCTCGTCGACGTAGATCTGGTCGCCGAGCAGGAACAGCTGGTCGGGACGACGGAAGCGCTCGTCCTCGGCCATCTGCTTGGCGAGCACCCAGAGCGCGTCCGGCGCGAAGCCGTTCTCATGGTCGGCGCCGTCGGTGAACGGCGGCTCGTGTGGGAGGGCGACGCGGCAGGAGCCGAAGGCGATCTCCAGCGAGCCCGAGCCGCCCAGGGTGTGGATCACGCTCGGGGGCATGCCCTCCAAGGCCGGCCAGACCTGGCGGCCGTCGAGCGCCACCTGGTACTCGTAAGCGGAGTCGGGGTTGAGGCCTTCGAGCCGGACCAGGGCGTAGTGGTGGTCTTCGACCCGAAAGGTCGGCTCACTGCGACCGAGGATCTCGACCTCGCACTGCTCGCTCGCCTCGACCCAGATCGTCGCCTCGGTCTCCGAGACGTAGCGAAGCAGCGGGCCAATCAGGAGGTCGGGCATCGACGACCGGTCAGACCTTGCGATAGCGGGCGTCGGCCATTGAGTAGATCGCAAACCCCGCCAGCCCGGCGGCGACGATGCCTAGCAGCGCCGGGCCGTAGGACGAATCGGCGAGCTGGCGCAGGGCGCCGTCGAGCCCGATCGCCTCCTTCGGGTTGTAGTCGATCGCGGCTTTGATCAACCCGTAGCCGATCAGCCCGAAGATGACGGCTCGCGCCACGTGCCCAAAGACGCCGAGTGCGGTATAGCCCTTGCGCACGCTTTTGCTCATCTCGCCCGTCTTGGCATCTTCGAGGAACTTCTTGCCGAGGCCCTTATATGCCTGATAGGCGGCGACGCCGATCAGGACAGCCCCGGCGATCGCGACGAGCACCGCGCCGCCCGACCACCCCAGGATGCCCCCGGTCGTCTCCTTCGGCGTTCCCGAGCTGCTGTTGGAGCTGGCGACGATCTCCACCGCCGTCACGCCGAGGATCCCGTAGGCGACGCCGCTCCCGAGCGCGGCGATCCGGTCGGTGGCGCTGTCTCGCTGTTCGGCGCCGTGGCCGACGGCGGCGCGGGTGAGCCTCCAGAACGCGTACCCGGCCAACCCGATCGCGACCAGGACGAGCAGGATCCTGCCGAACGACTGTTCAGCGATCGCCTTCAAGGCGTCCTGCTGGTTGGCCGCCTTGCCACCGACGCCAAGCGCGAGCTCCAGCGCAAGCACGCCGACGATCAGATAGACGAGCCCGCGGGCGACGAGGCCCGCGCGGGCAAGCCAGCCGAGTGGCTTGGCTCCCGCGAGGTTGTCGCCTTCGCGTTTTGCCTTATCGCCGAGGTCCTTCACCGGCTGCTCATCGATCATTTCTCACCGCTTTCTTCCCGCGCCGTGCGCGGGACGCATACCGTGATTGCGCCGGGTTCGACCCTGGCCTTGAACGACTTCACATCCGTGCGGTCGCCTCCGTCGAGCTCGTAGGGGACCTTGCGGCTGAGCTTCACCCGCACCTTGCGCCCCTGGGTGACCCGCACGAACGGCGACTTCTGGGCGCTGCCGAGCGCCGTCCGGGCGACCGCGCGCATCAGCTGCACGGGACCCTCGGAGGTGAGCACGCCGACGTCGAGCAGGCCATCGTCGGGCCGGGCGTCGGCGAACATCTCGATGCCCCCGAACAGGCCGCCCACGTTGCCGACCAGGACGCAGCTCGCGGGCCCCTTGTACCAGCGCGTCCCATCGATCTTGATCTTGGCCTCGAAGCTCGGGGTGTTGAGCTTCGAGGCGCCGCCGATCACGTAGGCGCCGCGGCCGAGACGGTCCTTGAGCTCGTCGGCGCCCTGGATCATCGCCGCGTCGAAGCCGGCCCCCGCCATCACGCAGAAGCGCTCGCCCTGGAAGCGGCCGACGTCGAGGCGGCGGCGTTCGCCGAGCAGCGCAACCTGTACGGCCTCGGCGATGTCAGGCTCGATGCCGAGGTTCGTCGCGAAGAGGTTCGAGGTCCCCGCCGGGACGATCGCAAGCGGCACCTGGGTGTCGCCGAGCGCGTTGACGCAGCGCCGCACCATGCCGTCTCCGCCCCAGACGAGGATCAGCTCGGCGCCATCCTTCAGCACTCGCTTGATCGCTGCCGGCGCCCGCTTGCTCTTCGGCACCTCGATCCACAGCGGTTCCGAGACACCCGCCTCCGCGAGCGTGCGCCGCAGCTCCGAGAGGCCGCCTCCGAGCGTCTTTCCCGCGTGGGCGACGACCGCCAGCTTCACGCTGGCTTCCGCCTCTCGCTCGCCGCGCCCGCCGCGCGGCAGGCGAACAGCGCCACCACGATCGCCCCGATCCCGACCAGCACGCCACCGGCGACGTCGAGCGGGTGGTGCATGCCCTGGTACATGCGCGAGAGCGCGACGAAGGTGACCAGCAGGATCGCGCCGGTCCAGGCCAGCGCCTTCGACATGCTGCTGGTGAAACGGCTGGTGAGCAGCAAGACGAGGCCGGCGTAGACGGCGACCGCGGCGGCGGTGTGCCCCGAGGGATAGCTGGTGTCGACTTCCAGGTCTTCCAGCCGGGGGACGGACGGGCGATCGCGGGGAACCGCGAGCGACGTGAAGTGGTAGGTGGCCGACTCGACGAGCAGGGCGAAGACCGCGAAAGCCGCGATGCGCCAACGGCGGGTGACGGCGCAGGCGATCGCGATCAGGCAGACGAGGCTGACGAGGACAGCGGCGCCGACCTGCGAGCCGACTTCGGCAATCGTGGTGAGCGTGCCGGTGCGGTGTGCGGCCAGGGTCTCGTTGAAGCTCTCGTCCGTGCCGCCCAGGCCGAGGCCGCTGCCGCTGGCCACCACGTCGACGACGAAATGGCCGAGCAGGATCGAGGCGGCGAGGAGCAGCAGCAGGCCGCCGAGCAGCGCCAGCACGAAAACGAGAGCGGGGTGGGGGTCGCCGAGGGCGGCGGCGAAGCGGTCGGCGTATCCACCGGGGCGCACGGCGAGCGCCGTGACCGGCCGGCGAGCAGGTTGCCCCGCCGGCGAGGCCGGCAGTGAACCAGTGCGAGATTGTTGGCCAACCGTCACAGCAGCGATCCTCTCCCCGATCGGCGGGCATACTATGCCTCTGCTAGTCGACTTCGCGCCTCTTTGCGAGCGCTCCCTGCTCCGATGCCGCTGCTCCTGCTCCTGATCATCGCCGTCTCGTCGGGGCTCGCCGCGGCTTTCCTGACGCGGCTCTATTCGCGACGCACCCTCGCCACCCCCGTGGTGGAGGTGGCGCGCGAGGCCGGCCGCCACGCCACCGGCCCGGCGGCGCGCCGGGCGCTGCACGCCGCGCGCCTCGACCCTGAGAAGGCGACGGGGCTGGCGCTGACGCTGGCGGTCGCGGTAGTCCTCGTCGGCGGCGTGGTGCTGGCCCTGCTGGCGGTGGTCGTGCGCAGCTCCGCGTTGGCGGGCCTCGACACCAGTGTGGCCGAGTGGGGCGACCGCCACGCGACCGCCTGGTCGCACGACGCGATCACGCTGGTTACGGGGTTGGGCGAGACGTGGACCGTGATCGCCGTCGCGGCGTTGGTGGCGGCGGTCGAGATCGTGCGCACCCGCAACCGCTGGGTCGTGCCGTTCCTGCTGGCGGTGATGGTCGGCGACAAGCTCCTCACCGAGGTGATCAAGCAGCTCATCGATCGCGCTCGCCCAGCGCTCGAGCCCGTGGCCGCGACGCTCGGCCCCTCGTTCCCCAGCGGTCACACTTCCACCGCCGCCGCCTCATGGGCGGCCTTCGCGCTCGTCGCCGGCCGCTGGTGGGGACCGCGAGCCTGGCCGGCGCTCGCCGGTTTCGCCGTCGGCATCGCGGTCGCGGTCGCAGCCAGCCGTGTGTTGCTCGATGTCCACTGGCTGACGGACGTGCTCGCGGGCCTCGCGCTCGGCTGGGCCTGGTTCGCCGTCTGCGCGATCGCCTTCGGCGGCCGCGTCCTCCGCTTCGGCGCCGCCGCGCGAGCCGCGGCACGCGGCGGAGTCGAAGCAAGGCCCGACAGCCCGCCGCGCTGGGCTAAGCCGCCCCGGGGAGCGCCACGCAGCGGGTAACTAGGAGAGATCCCGACGTACAGGAACTTCCGAAAAGGGGGAGCTAGTCGGATTCGAACCGCCGACCTCATGGGTGCGATCCAACGGGGCGAAATCGGAGCGGTAGCTTCAGAAGTCCGCGATTAGCAGGGAATTAGCCGTACTCCGTTACCACTCGGCTCGCCGGCATTTCGCAGCGGATACGCAGGGATATGCGGCGATATGCAGGGAGTCGGGCACTCCTGGCGAGAAGTGCCCGAAATCTGCGCAGGGCGGTTGGAACAGGTTTTCGCCTCCCAAGGAAGCTTTGGTTGTGGCCCGTCTATCCCAAGGAAAACGCCCAAACCTTGGGATAGACGGGTGGTACCGTTTGATGCCTGATGACTAAGACCGAGCTACATCAGCTTGTGGATGTGCTCCCCGATGAATCGCTGCCCGCCGCAGCGATTTTGCTTCGCCGTGCCCAGGACCCCGTTGCGGCCAAGCTGGACGCCGCTCCTTACGACGACGAGAAGCTGACCAATGAGGATCTTCACGCTGTCAAGGAGGCGCGGAGCGAGGCGGGTGTTTCTTGGTCAGATGCCGAGGCGGAGCTGAACGCTGGCTGAGCCGAGCGGATGGCGGATCGAGATCCGCCCCGCCGCCCTGAAGTCCCTCCGCAAGCTGGGTCGGAAAGACCGCGAGCGCATAAGCTCAGCGATCAGTCAGCTTCCCGACGGCGACATCAAACGTCTCCGCGGACCGGAGCGCCTCTGGAGACTCCGCGTCGGCGAGTGGCGCATCCTCTTCGATCGACGCTCAAAAGGAGAGGGTGATCGACATCCTCGCGATTCGACCGCGCGGCCGAGCGTACCGGTGAGCACGTTACGACGAGGAATGCAACGCTAGCGCTGCGGTCTGAATGTGCCTGGGGAGCCAGGAACGACGACTACAGGTAGCCGTGAGCGTGCAGGAACCGCCGCAGGGCCGGAATGAACTTGCGTCCGCGGGAGCCTTCGAAATGGGGTTCATTGCCACTGGCGCGACCGCGACTAATGGCCCGGCGGACGAAGGCGAAGCCCGCCCCACAACGGCCGAGCAGGCAGTAGTCCGCCGCGACCGTGGCAAGCATGCCGCGGCCGTCGTGGGGGCGAATGCGCCGGTAGGAGCGACGCGCCTTGGTGAGGTTCTCCTTGATCTCGCGTGGAAAGCGAGGCGTTACATCGACGATCTGACCCGTCCGGTATTCAGAGATCTGAGGCGGATAGATCGCACAGGCGTAGCAGGAGAAGCGGTAGGCGAGCAGAGTGTCCGTGTCGACGAAGAGCGGGATGCCGTTGTGGCGCAGGTCCTGCAGCAGGTAGATGCCATCGTAGAAATTGTGGGTGGAATCGAGGTAGCGTTCGAGCCCCGCGTCCCACCGGAAGATCTTGGCGAAGGCACAGCAATGAGCGCCAGCGCTGAGGATCGTGAAGACGACCTCGGGTTCCGGCGTCGAATCAAGCTGGACAACGCGCACCGGCTTCGTCGAGTATCCGCCGGGCATCGGCTGCGGCTCGCAGCCTTCACACGGGATCGTCGCGGGCCGATCGACCACCTTGACGCCGTCGCGCCAGATCTCGACTCGCAGCCCTCGCACTTCACCGTAGGGCACTTCGTGATAGCTGAAGTTCGCTCCAACCCGCGTTTCGCCGGGAGCGCCGACTGCCGGCGGAGCCCAGAGGGCGGCGGTGGATGCCAAGAGCACCAGTACAAGAACGAAGCCACGCGCGTACATAAATGCGGATCTTAGTTTTCTTGGGTGGCACGTCGAGTCTCGGCTCTATCGGCTCCGTCATTGACTAAGGGCCGAATGCGGCCTTCCGCAGGGAAGCAGCCACTTCTGGCGGGTACGCCAATGTGTCTGCTCGCCGTCGCTATTGCACCGAGGCGGCGCGGGCGGCGTCTAGGTACCGAAAGCTCTGCGGCGGCTCAAATCCCCGCCAGCGCCGGCGAAGCTCGGCTAGCGATATTTCTTCCCCGAGCCGCTTTGGCTCCGTGAGCCGGATCGCCACCGCCGTGTCGGTGCCCGCAAAGTAGGCGTCGAATTCCTCGCGAGTAAGGCCGCTGGCCGAGCCGAAGCGACGCCATATGTTTGCCGGCGTGCTGGTCTCTACTCCCTCGATGCGGCTGGTACCAACGATCACTCGGGCGGGGGAGGTCGCGTAGAAGATCGCCAGCGTTGAAGCCTCCAGCTTGGGACGCACTCGCCGCAGCTCGACCGTCTTGTCTCCCGAGAGGATCATCTCGGCGAAGCGGGGTTTGAGGGAAAGGAAAAGTGCCGGTGGCTCACTCTGCATACGCGGATGATCGCGCGTAGAGCCGACCGAACATGGCCTCCTCGACCGCGATCGGTGCTTGCGGCGCATGGAAGGCGCTTCCCGCCTCGCGGTAGACGGCGCGCAGCTCCTCGAGGCTGAGCGGAGTAGCAAGGAGCTCGGTGTCGACAACCCGTAGTGCCATCGCCTCGCCTCGCTCCCCCGCGGCCTGTTGGACCTGAGCGAAGCTCCACGCTCCCAGACGAGAAAAGCGACGATAGAGCGCCTTGGGATGGCCGCGAACAACCTCTGCCAGTTGTGAGACCGCTCGGAGGTGCCCTTCTGGATGGCCGTGATTGCCCTTCTTGACGTACCAGAGGATTCGCCCAGGGGAACGAATCGAAAGACCAGCTATCGAGCGGTAGTAGACGTGCTCGCGGCTCAGACCAAGCCCCAGCTCGCGAGGGAACAAGGTCTCGCCGGTGAGTCTCGCCTCGAAAAGCAGTTCCGCCCAAGCTGGCTCGATCGAGATCATATAAGTGGGAATTCCAGCATCAAGTAGCTTGAGCGGCCAGAGGCGGTTCTCCAATGCGGCCGCATTTTCGACCCCCTCGAACTCGGCTTCCATCTCGGTGGCCTGCAGAATCCCGCGTGTGACTCTGCAGATCCAGTCCGCTCCCTCGCGCTCGAATCCCTCGTTGGGGAGGGCGCGAAGCACGGAGCGGGAA
>DATNGU010000221.1:0-2158 GCA_035605775.1 Solirubrobacterales bacterium
CCTGCGCGCCCCGGACGCGTTCACCGTGCGCCGGGCGCAGATCGTGCTGGCGAGCGCGGAAGGGCGCCGGCCGCGGACGATCGCGCGCGACCTGCGCTGCGCCACGCGGACGGTCCGCAACGGCATCCGCGCCTTCAACGCCGGCGGTACAGCGGCGCTGGAGGCCGGCTCGTCGCGGCCGAAGAGCGCCGCGCCGGTGCTGGGCGAGGCGGAGCGGGAGCGGCTGCGGGCGATCCTGCACCGGCCGCCGCGCGCCTTCGGCCACGCCAGGAGCACCTGGACCCTCGACCTCCTGGCGCGGGAGGCGCACGGGCAGGGGCTGAGCCCGACCGTCCTCTCGGGGGAGACGATCCGGCAGGCGCTGCTGCGGCTCGGCGTGGGCTGGAAGCGGGCCAAGCGCTGGCTCACGAGCCCCGATCCCGCCTACGCGCAAAAAAACTAGGCCGGCAAAGTTGGCTGGAGCAGGCGCTGCTCGAGCCGAGCGAGATAGGCGTCCGGGTCGCGCCGGAACTGGCGGCGCATGACCCGCGCCCGGCGGCGGCGCTCGAGACCTGCCCGCAGCTCCGACCACCGTCGCCGGTCGGCGACGGCGAGCTCACGCGCGGAGACCGGGTGCGCTCGCGTGACCACGCCGGCGACGAGCCGGACGGCGCCGCGCAGCACCAGCGCGGGCGAGGCCGCCTTGCGGCCGGTGGCGCGGCGCTCGTGGTGGCGGTGCGCCCCGAACAGTTGCTCCAGCGCGTTGTCGGTGCGCGGCAGGCCCTCGACCCGGTAGCAGTGGAACAGGCCGGGTCGGTAGCTGGCGGTGACCCTCATGAAGCGGTCGACGGCGCCGGCCAGGGTGCCGGCCTCGCCGCGCCGCTCGGCCCAGGCTGCCAGGAGGCGCTCGTAGCGGGCCTGCACGCCGGTCGCGTCGAGCTTGGCCCGGTTGGCGAGGATGGAGGCGGCCGCACGGAGCCAGCGGTAGGCCCGGCGGACGTCGGGCCACAGGGCGGCGGTGCGCTCCAGGCCGCGCCTGATAAGGGCGGCGAGCCGCTGCAACGGCTTGCTCAGCCCCCCTTTTCCTCGACCCGCCCCAGGCTGGCGGCGACCGCCTCCAGGCGCCGGTGCAGCTTCAGTCCGGAGGCCGCCAGCGGCGGCCGGCCATCGTCGGTGAGCGCCGAGCGGACGGCTGCGCAGTAGCCGCGCACCGCCTCGGCCTCGGGGTCGTCGCGGCCCTCGACCGCGCGCTCGATCGGCCGCACGCCGCGGACCCGCTTCTTGAGCTCCTTCTTGGCGTGGCGGTCGGCCTCGAAGATCGGCAGGCCCGCCTCGCGCAGGTAGTGGAACTGGCACAGCTGGTGCGGCATGCCGGGCAGCGCCTGCCCGACTGCCAGGCGGACCGAGTGCTGGCCGTCGCTCACCACCCCGGCGACCGGCACGCCGATCGCGGCCGTGACCTCGCGCAGCAGCCCGGCGAGGTCGGCCGCGGCGGCCGAGAGCAGCGAGCGGGCGAGCAGGACCTGGCCGGACAGGCAGTCGCGGACGACCCACAGGATCTCGTGACCGACGTCAGGCTGCAGGCCGTCGATCGCCAGCACGACCCGCCCCTGGACGGCCAGGGCGGCGCGCCGCGGCTCGTCCACCACCGTCGCGACCAGCTCGTCGTAGCGGTCGAGCAGGTTGGTGACCGTGCGCTCGCACACCGCCACGCCGCGCTCCCGCAAGGAGCGATGGATCTCCGGCACGCTGCGGTGCTCGCGATAGCGTAGCGCCCCGGTCGAGGCGATCACGTCGAGGCCGAACTCGTGCTGCGGCAGCGCGATGACGCCCTCGGCTTCCGGCCGGTAGGGCCGGTGATGGCGGGCGCAACCGGCCGTCTCGCACCGCCGGACCTTCAGGCGCAAGCGCACCGGCCCGTCCAGGGTCGCCACCGTGCGGCGGTTCTCGTAGCGGATCGGCATCCGCCGCCCGCAGCCCGGGCAGCACCGCCGAACCGGCCGCAGCACCCGCTCCCGCTCGGCCCGCGGCCGCGCCTCCCGACGTGCCATGCTCATCCCCTCACGTACTCGTCGGGAGAGCAACGCACAGCCAACTTTGCCGGCCTAGTGCAGGCTCAAAGGAGGTCTTGTGCGAGGCGGCCGAGATCGCATCTGGCCCGGATGCACCCGCCCATCTT
>DATNGU010000222.1:0-7756 GCA_035605775.1 Solirubrobacterales bacterium
ATCGACCCCGAGCACTCCCTGGGCGCGGTGATCCACTCCGCCGCGGTCCTCGAGGACGCCATGCTCGAGTCGCTCGATCCCGAGAGCCTCGAGCGCGTCTTCACGCCCAAGGCGGAGGGGGCCTTCCACCTGCACGAGTTGACCGCCGATCTGGATCTCTCCCAGTTCCTCCTCTTCTCCTCGATCTCGGGCCTGCTCGGCAACGCCGGCCAGGCCAACTACGCCGCCGCCAATACCTTCCTCGACGCCCTTGCCATCAGTCGCCATGCCGAGGGCCTCCCGGCTACCTCGCTGGCCTGGGGGGCGCTCGGGCAGGGGACCGGGATGGGCGACAAGCTCGGCGAAGCCGGCCTGGAGCGGGCGGCCCACCGGGTTCGCGAGCGCCTCGGTCTGACGCCGATCTCTCCCGAGCAGACCCTTGAGCTCTTCGACGCCGCCCGGGGCCTAGGCGAGCCGCTGGCTGCCCCGGCCGCCTTCGACGCCGCCGTGCTCCGAGCGCAGGCCCAAGAGGGAATGCTTGCCGCGGTCCTGCGCGGACTCGTACGCGTCCCGTCGCGTCGTCGCGCCGAAACGGGCTCGCTGGCGGAGCGCCTGGCGGAGATACCTGAGGCCGAGCGCCAGGCGGTGGTTCTCGACCTCGTCCGCGGCCACGTCGCCGCGGTGCTAGGGCATGGCTCCGCCGCGGACGTCGAGCCCGAGAGGGCGTTCAGAGATCTTGGCTTCGACTCGCTCGCCGCGGTCGAGCTGCGCAACCGGCTCGTCGCCGTCACCGGTCTGAAGCTGCCGGCGACGCTGGTCTTCGACTACCCGACCGCCGCGGCGCTGGCGGGGCACCTGCTGGGCGATGCCGGCACCGGCGGCGTCGCGACGAGAACGGCGGTCAGGTCACAGGCCAGCAGCGAGGATCCGATCGCGATCGTCGGCATGGCCTGCCGTTACCCGGGCGGTGCGAGCTCGCCCGATCGCCTCTGGCAGTTCGTCGCCCAAGGGGGGGATGCGATCGCCGGTTTCCCAGCCGACCGTGGCTGGGACCTCGAGCGCCTCTACCACCCCGATCCGGACCACCGCGGGACCAGCTATGCCCGCGAGGGCGGCTTCGTCGACGATGCCGCCGAGTTCGACCCCGCCTTCTTTGGCATCAGCCCGCGCGAGGCACAGGCGATGGACCCCCAGGAACGGTTGCTGCTGGAAGCCTCTTGGGGGGCGCTGGAGGACGCCGGCATCGATCCCGTCTCGCTGCGCGGCGAGCCGGCGGGGGTCTTCGCCGGCGTGATGTTCCAGGACTACGGCGTGGGCTCCGGCAGCGGCTCTGGGCTCACCTCCGGCAGCATCTCCGGCCGCGTCGCCTATACGTTCGGCCTCGAGGGTCCGGCGATGACCGTCGACACCGCCTGCTCCTCCTCGCTGGTCGCGATGCATCTCGCCTCCCAGGCGCTGCGCGGCGGCGAATGCACGCTGGCCCTGGCGGGCGGAGTGTCCGTCTTCTCAACTCCGGAGGCGTTCGTCTTCTTCAGCCGTCAGCGCGGCCTCGCCCCCGACGGGCGCTGCAAGGCCTTCGCCGAGGCCGCCGACGGCACGGGCATGTCCGAGGGCGTCGGCGTGCTGGCGCTGGAGCGCCTCAGCGACGCCGAGCGCAACGGCCACCCGATCCTCGCCACGATCCGCGGCAGCGCCGTCAACCAGGACGGCGCCTCCAACGGCATCACCGCCCCCCATGGGCCTTCCCAGGAACGGGTGATCCGCCAGGCCCTGGCGAACGCCGGACTGGACCCCAACGAAGTCGACGCGGTCGAGGCCCACGGCACCGGCACCACCCTGGGAGACCCGATCGAGGCCGGCGCCCTTCTTGCCACTTACGGCCAAGAGCGCGAACGGCCGCTGAAGCTCGGCTCGATCAAGTCCAACATCGGCCATGCCCAGGCCGCGGCCGGGGTGGCCGGGGTGATCAAGATGGCGATGGCGATGCGCGCGGGCATCCTGCCGAAGACGCTCCACCTCGGCGCGCCCTCTTCCAGGGTCGAGTGGGGGGCGGGGGAAGTCGAACTACTGACCGAGCCCCAGCCGTGGGAGCCCAACGGTCGCCCGCGCCGCGCCGGGATCTCCTCCTTCGGCGCGAGCGGCACCAATGCGCACGTGATCCTGGAGGAAGCACCCGCCCCCGCTGCCGACGCCGGGGCAGGGCAGGGAGCGGATGCTCTCGCCGGCGGGGACCGGCCGGTTCCCGGCCCATTCATGCTGCCGCTCTCGGCCAAGGGTGAGGAGGCGCTGCGCGAGTCCGCGTCCCGCCTCGCGACCCACCTGCAGGACAACCCCGAGCTGGAGCTTGGCGACGTCGCCCACTCCCTCGCCACCACCCGCTCTGCCTTCGAGTACAGGGCGGTGGCGGTGGGGGAGGATCGCGAGCAGCTGGTTTCCTCACTCCGCTCCTTCGCCCATGGGGAAGAGGCCCCCGCGATCGCCACGGGGGTGGCCCCCGCCGAGCAGCGCGTCGCCTTCCTGTATCCCGGCCAGGGCTCCCAGTGGCAGGGGATGGCGCTCGACCTGCTCGATTCCTCACCCGTTTTTGCCGCGCGGATGCAGGCCTGCGAGGAAGCGCTCTCACCCCACCTCGACTTCTCGGTCGTCGACGTCTTGAGGGGTGCGAAGGATGCCCCCTCGATCGACCGCATCGAGGTCGTCCAGCCCGCGCTCTTCGCGGTGATGGCCTCTCTGACCGATCTCTGGCGAGCCTGCGGAGTCATGCCGGCCGCGGTCGCCGGGCACTCCCAGGGCGAGATCGCCGCTGCCTACGCCGCCGGCGGTCTCACGCTCGCCGACGCGGCGATGCTGGCGGCCCTGCGCAGCCGGCTGATCTCCAAGCTGGCCGGGCAGGGCGCGATGGTCTCACTCGCCCTGCCGGCCACCGAGTGCGATCCGCTGCTTGAGCGCTGGCAGGGACGCTTCGAGCTGGCCGCGATCAACGGCCCCTCCTCGGCGATCTTCTCGGGCGATCGCGAGGCGCTCGACGAACTGCTGGAGCACTGCGCGGAGCGGGAGATACGGGCCCGAGAGGTGCCGGCGACGATCCCCTCCCATTCCCCCCACGTCGAGGTGCTGCGGGAGGAGCTGTTGGAGATGCTCGCGCAGCTCGCCCCCCAGAGTGGCGACGTTCCCTTCTACTCCACGGTCACCGGCGAGGTACTCGACACCGCCGAGCTGGACGCCGGGTACTGGTACCGCAACCTGCGCGAGCCGGTGCGTTTCGAGCAGGTCACCCGTCGCCTGCTGGCGGACGGCCACCGGGTGCTGGTCGAGGTCAGCCCCCACCCCGTCTTTGCGCTGGCGGTGCGCGAGACGGTCGAGGAGGCGCTCTCCGGCTCCGAGGAGGCGGCGGTGCTCGGCACCCTTCGCCGCGAAGAGGGTGGCCCGGGGCGCTTTGCGCTCTCCCTCGCCGCCGCACATGCTTCAGGGGCAAAGCTCGACTGGGAGGCTCTCTTTGGTGGCGCCGGAGCAAAGCGGGTCCCGCTGCCCACCTACCCCTTCCAACGCAAGCGCTACTGGATCTCCTCGGCGAGCCAAAGCGGGGACCCCAGCGCGATCGGCCTCAGCTCCGCCGACCACCCACTGCTGGGAGCCGCGGTCGAGCTTGCAGGCGGGGAAGGCGACGGCCTGCTCTTCACCGGTCGCCTCTCGCTTGCGACCCATCCCTGGCTGGCCGACCATGCAGTCGCCGGCACGGTTCTCCTGCCCGGCACCGCCTTCGTCGAGCTGGCGCTGAAGGCGGGCTCGGAGGTCGGTGCCGAGCTCTTGGAGGAGCTGACGCTTCAAGCCCCCCTGATCCTGCCCGAGCAGGGAGCGGTTGCGCTGCAGCTGACCCTCGGCGGCCCCGACGAGGAGGGCCGCCGCGAGATCTCGATCCATTCCCGCCCCGACGAGGAGGAGGCGGAGTGGTCGCATCACGCCCAGGGCTTTGTCTCTGCGCGCATTCCCGCGGCTCCCGAGCCGCTCGCCACCTGGCCTCCAGAGGGAGCGGAGCCGATCGAGGTGGATCACCTCTACGACCGCCTCGCAGAGGCCGGCTTCGAGTACGGCCCCGCCTTCCAGGGGCTCACCGCCGCCTGGCGAGACGGTGGGGCGATCTATGCCGAGGTCTCCCTGCCCGAGGAGCAGGCCGAGGAGGCGCGGCGGTTCGCCGTGCACCCGGCACTGCTGGACTCCGCCGGACACGTCACCGTCGGCCTGGCCCTCGGCGGCGAGGGGGAGGAACCCAGCGACCCGGTGCTGCCCTTCGCCTGGAGCGGCGTTCACGTCGCCTCCCAGGGCGCGTCCGCGCTGCGGTTGCGGCTGGATCCGGACGAGGGCTCCCTCACCGCGTTCGGGGAGTCGGGCTCTGTCGTCCTCTCGGTCGGCTCTCTCGTCACCCGCCCGGTCGAGCCGGGCCAGCTGCAGCTCCCCCAGCGCCGTTCGCTCTACGGCGTCGAGTGGCAGGACATGCCCCTTCCCGAGGTCGTTGGCTCAGAGGATGACTTCGAGATCGTCCACTTCGAGTCGGTCGCGGAGGAGTCTGCGAACCCGGCCGAGGCCGCCCGTGCAAACGCTGAGGCCGCCCTGGAGCTGGCCCAGAGATGGGTCTCGGGGGACCGGGATTCCCGCCTCGTCCTCGTCCTCAGGAAAGCGGTTGCAGCAAAGGACGGGGAGTCCCCCGACCTTGCTCTGGCCTCAATCTGGGGTCTCCTACGCTCGGCTCAATCGGAGTACCCCGGTCGTTTCGCCCTGATCGACACCGACGGCAGCGAGGCGTCCTCGGCCGCGCTGCCCGCCGCGATCGGAGCGGAGGAGCCGCAGCTGGCGCTGCGCGAGGGCAGGTCGCTGAGGCCTCGCCTCGCCCGCGCCCCGCAGGCCGCAGGGGGCGAGGCCGGCGCTGCACCGCTCGACCCCGAGCGCTCGGTGCTGATCACGGGCGGCACCAGCGGTCTCGGCGCCCTGGTCGCCCGCCACCTCGCCGGGGCGCACGGCGCCCGCCACCTGCTTTTGGTCAGCCGCAGCGGGGCGGAGGCCGAGGGGGCAACCGAGCTGCGAGCAGAGCTGGAGAAGCTCGGTGCCGAGGTGCGGATCGAGTCCTGCGACGTCGCCGACCGCGACCAGCTGGCAAAGCTGATCGACTCGATCGACCCGAAGCATTCCCTGGGCGCCGTAATCCACTCCGCCGTGGTCCTCGACGACGGTTTGCTGGCATCGCTCGACCGGGAGCGCTTGGAGCGCGTCTTCGCTCCCAAGGTCGACGCCGCCTGGCACCTGCACGAGCTGACCGCCGGTCTGGGCCTCTCCCAGTTCCTCCTCTTCTCCTCGATCTCGGGCCTGCTCGGCAACGCCGGCCAGGCCAACTACGCCGCCGCCAACACCTTCCTCGACGCGCTCGCCGCCCATCGCCGCGCCGAGGGTCTTTCCGCCGCCTCGCTCGCCTGGGGCGGGCTGGGTCTCGAGACGGGGATGAGCACCGCGCTCGACGATGCCGGTCAGGAACGGATGGCCCGCCAGGTGCGCGAGCGCCTCGGCCTGGCACCGATATCGGCCGCAAAGGCCCTCGACCTTTTCGATGCTGCCTGCGGTCTCGACGAGTCGCTGCTGGCGCCGGTCGCCTTCGACGCTGCCGCGCTTCGCACCCGTTCGAGCGAGGGGATGCTGCCGCCACTCCTGCGCGGGCTCGTACGCGTCCCCGCCCGCCACCGGCCAGAGGCGGGTTCGTTGGCAGGACGTCTGGCCGGGGTGCCTGAAGCGGATCGCGAGGAGTTCGTGCTCGACCTCGTCCGCGGTCACGTCGCCGCGGTGCTGGGGCACGGCTCCGCCTCCGAAGTGGAGCCGGGGAGGGCCTTCAGGGACCTCGGCTTCGACTCGCTCGCCGCGGTCGAGCTGCGCAACCGCCTTGTCGCCGTCACCGGCCTGAGCCTGCCGGCGACTCTCGTCTTCGACTACCCGACCGCCGCGGCGCTGGCAGGGTGCCTCCTCGACGAGGTCAGCGACGGTGGCGATGCGACGGTCGACGATGAGCTCGGCCAGCTCAAGCTGATGCTGGCGGCGATTCCGGCCGGCGATTCCCGTCGGTCGAAGCTCGCGGCTCTCCTCCGCTCCCTGGCGGGAGATCTGGAAAGCAGCGGCGAGAAAGAGACCCATGACCCGGTGGCCGATCAGGTCGAGTCGGCTTCCGACGACGAGCTGCTCAATCTCATCGACGAACAGGTGGGGTCGGTCGATGGCTGACGAGCAGCAGCTGCGCAGCTACCTGAAGCGGGTCACGGTCGAGCTGGCCGAGGAACGACGGCTCCTGCACTCCTACCGCCATGAGCCGATCGCGATCGTCGGTATGGCCTGCCGCTACCCCGGCGGGGTCGATTCGCCCGACGGGCTGTGGGAGCTGGTTGCCGGCGGCGCCGACGCGATCGCCGGCTTCCCCGCCGACCGCGGCTGGGACTTGGAGCGCCTCTACGATCCCGATCCGGATCGTCCCGGTGCCAGCTACGCGCGTGAGGGTGGCTTCCTCGCCGACGCCGCCGAGTTCGATCCCGCTTTCTTCGGCATCAGCCCACGCGAGGCGCTTGAGATGGACCCCCAGGAGCGGCTGCTGCTCGAAGTCTGCTGGCTGGCCTTGGAGGATGCCGGCGTCGATGCCGCCACGCTGCACGGCGAGCCGGCCGGCGTCTTCGCCGGGGTGATGTATCAGGACTACGGCAGCTCCGAGCAGGGGATGGCCCCGGGGATGACGTCGAGTATCGTCTCCGGCCGGGTCGCCTATGCCCTTGGCCTCGAGGGCCCGGCGGTGACCATCGATACCGCCTGCTCCTCCTCGCTGGTCGCGATGCACCTCGCCTCCCAGGCCCTGCGCAGCGGCGAATGCACATTGGCGCTGGCGGGTGGAGTGACCGTCCTCGCTACGCCGAGCGCCCTCATCGAGTTCTCCCGGCAGCGCGCCCTCTCCCCGGATGGGCGCTGCAAATCCTTCGCCGAGTCCGCCGATGGCACGGGCATGTCCGAGGGCGTTGGGGTGCTCGCCTTAGAGCGACTTTCCGACGCCGAGCGCAACGGCCACCCGGTCCTCGCCACGATCCGTGGCAGCGCGGTCAACCAGGACGGCGCCTCTAACGGATTGACGGCGCCGAACGGCCCTTCGCAGGAGCGGGTGATCCGCCAGGCGCTGGACAACGCCCGGCTCACGCCGGCCGAGGTCGACGCGGTCGAGGCCCACGGGACCGGCACTACCTTGGGCGACCCGATCGAGGCCGGCGCCCTTCTTGCCACTTACGGCCAAGAGCGCGAACGGCCGCTGCACCTGGGCTCGATCAAGTCCAACATCGGCCATACCCAGGCCGCTGCGGGAGTAGCCGGGGTGATCAAGATGGCGATGGCGATGCGCGAGGGCATCCTGCCGAAGACGCTGCACGTCGACGCGCCCTCCTCCAAGGTCGAGTGGGGGGCGGGGGAGGTCGAGCTTTTGACCGAGGCCCGGCCCTGGGAGCCGAACGGTCGGCCGCGCCGGGCGGGGATCTCCTCCTTCGGCGTCAGCGGCACCAACGCTCATCTGATCTTGGAGGAGGCGCCTGAGCCCGGAGGTGACTGGGCTGCGGGCCCGGGTTCCTCCTCCAAGGATGGCGAGGCTCCGGCCCAGCCCATCCCTGGCCCGTTCCTGTTGCCGCTCTCGGCCAAAGGAGAGGAGGCCCTGCACGCCCAGGCCGCCCGTCTCGCCACCCACCTGCGGGAGAACGCAGAGTTCGACCTGAATGAC
>DATNGU010000223.1:0-2403 GCA_035605775.1 Solirubrobacterales bacterium
CGCAACCCCTGCTCGTACTCGCCGTAGCCCGCAATTTTCAGCTCCGCATCCGGGTGTTCAGCTCTGACCAGCGGCCACCCGGCGATCAGCAGATCCACCCCCTTGGAGACGATCAGCTTTCCCACGAAGACGATCGTCCGCGGGTGGCGTGGGGGGAGGGGGGCCGAGGACGTAGACCTCGCCCGCAGGCCCCCCTCCCCCCCCGACAGGACCCACGGCCGAAACGCCTCCGTGTCGACGCCAGGCGGCCCTAAGCGAGTTTTCTCCCGCAGCCCCTCGACATTCGGCAGCGCCGCCCAGAGCGACTCGGCCGTATGGCGGGAGCCGACCAGGACGCAGCTTGCAGCTCCCATGCCCTCTTCCGCGTAGGGAAGGAAGCGCGGATGGGGCTTGACCGTGTACTCGAGCGCGGAGCCGTGGATCTTGGCGGCGAACGGGCCGACTTCAGAGCGGGCGAGGATCGCCGGACCCATCACGAGGTGGCCCCCCAGGGCGGCATCGAAGCCGCCCGTCGCTTCAGCGACCTCGCGCACGGCGGCGACGTTGGCGTCGATGTAGCGGTCGAGCTCGACCTCGGTCATCTCCGGGTAGGCCTTGACCTCGAAACCCTCATAAGGGTCTTTGACGTAAACCGGGAGTAAGCCGTGAATGTCGGGGTTGTGGATCTCGACCCCCTCGATCCGGACCTGACGGTCCTGGCAGAGCAGGTGGACCTCATGCCCTAGGCCGGCGAGCGCACGGGCGAGATTCGCGCTGTAGATGTTGCTGCCGGTGCCGCGCAGCATGTAGCCGTGGAAGAGGAGAACACGCATCGGTGCCGGGCAAGCTATTAGTCTTCCCGCCGTGAACGCGAAGCAGCTCTACCGGATGCGCGCGCCGGCCTCGGGCCGTGAGGCGCTCGCGTACGCCGAACCGGGCTCCGTCTACGTCGACCGCGAGACCGACGAGGAGATGCGCCCGGTGGCGATGGTGCTGCCGCTGGCCCCCTCGGCCTCCTCCCTGCCCCGTACCCCGGAGAACCTGCGCACCTGCCGCCGCTGCGTCCAGCTGATCGGCCTCGACGTCAGCGACTGTGAGTACTGCGGTTTGCGCCAGGAAGCCGTCTAGGGCGACCTGTCCGGCGCGATCGCCCCAGCGCCTCGGGGGCGAGAATGAGCGTCAGGGTAATTGCCCCCACACCCAACGCAATCAGATAGATGGCACCTGCGTCAGGGCCTGTCAACTGGGCCACGATCCCCGCGATCAAGCAAGCAATTGCCAAAGCCATTGGACTGCTTTCTCCGACAATACGTTTCATAGCTGGAGACTACCTGAGCCAGCAGCGCGACGAAATACAAAACGCTTCCGATGACGAAACCGATGACACTTCCCCACTTGATCGCAGGTCGCGCCTCTCTGACGTTGCAGCTGCAAACGCAAGGCCGGCGAGCACTCCGCCGATACCGCCTGTGGCGACCGGAAATCCCAGGCCAATGGTGTCCGGCCACGGATCTTCGATTCGCGGGAAGAACGAGCCCTCAAGGAGCCATAGGACAGGCGCAGCCGTAAGCACGCCCGCGAAGCTGTCAGGCCCCGGCGCGCGGGTGGCGCGCCGAATGTCAATCCTTCGCTACGGCTGCTTGACGACAGTCGCCGTGTAGAGAAGGCGAGCATTCGAGTAGTAGCAGCCGTAGGTCTTGGTCTTGCCCACGCCTTGCTGCGGGTGGCCGCCCTGGATGTCCTCTTTCGAGGAGCAGTGCTCGGGCAGGCGGCTGCCGCGCCAGGTGTTGTCTTCTTCGACGTTGAAGGCGAACATCGGCGCCCAGGTGGGGATGGTCAGGGCGACGACCTGGCCCTGCAGAACGCTGAGCGGGTGGTCGAGGGCGAAGATGACGGTGCTGCCGAAGTACGGGTTGAGGACCTGCAGCGGGCTCTGGCGGACCAGCGTGAACTGGGGCGGCTTGGAGCCCTCGACCGGGCGCAGGACGCCGATGCGTGCCTGCGACGGCGTGCCGAGGAATTCGTCGAAGAAGCCGACCTCGTCGCTCATCTTGTCGGTGTCCTGGTTGGAGGGACGCGAGAGCGTGATCGACCAAGCGACGACCTTGCCGTCGAAGGGGACCTCATACGGACGGGGAACGCCGCCCGCGATCGCCTGGAACCCGGTCACGTGGCCCTCGACCCGGCAGGGGATGACCTCGACGTTGTTGACGATCTTGCCCGGGCAAGAGGGCGGGGGGGTCGAATCGGTCTGGCCGAGCACGACGACGGGCACTGGAGCGGAGTCGGCGGCACCCGGCCACGCGGCGGCAACCAGCGCCACCAGGGCACAGGCAAAGGCCGCGGCGACAAGCGCGCGGGTGCGTCCCAATCGGTTTTCGGTTGCTCCAGTCACGTTCTCGAGCTGCAAACCCCGCCTGTAGG
>DATNGU010000224.1:0-3501 GCA_035605775.1 Solirubrobacterales bacterium
GCTCCGACCTCCACGCCGCCCAATAGCGGGCGCGTCGGCGACAATGGGCCGATGACCGTCACCTTCGCCGAGAAGCTCGCCCGCATGCCGGGCTACCAGGCCGGCGTGCCGACCGGGCAGGCGCCCGAGGCGATCGCCGCCGGGGGGATCGCCCAGCTGGCCTCGAACGAGTCGCCGTTTCCACCCCACCCGAAGGTCGTCGAGGCGATCCGCGCGGCCGCCGGCGCGATGAACCGCTATCCCGATCCCGACGCGACGCTGCTGCGCCGAAGGATCGCCGAGCGCTACGAGGAGGAGCCGGGCAGGGTCGCGGTCGGCAACGGCTCCTGCGAGATCCTGCTCGCCGCCGCCGAGGCGCTCTGCGAGCCCGGCGCCGAGATCCTCTACGCCTGGCCCTCCTTCTCGATGTACCCGCACCTGGCGGCGCTGACCGGCGCGCGCGATATCCGCGTGCCCCTCGCCGAGGGCGAGGTCCACGACCTCGAGGCGATGGCGGCGGAGGTGACCGCCGCCACCCAGTTGGCGATCGTCTGCAACCCGAACAACCCGACCGGCACCTACCTGCCGGCAGCGGAAGTAGCCGCCTTTTGCGAGCGGGTCCCCAGCCACGTCACGATCGTCCTCGACGAGGCCTACATCGAGCTGCAGACAGTCGATGACCCCGATACGACCGTCGACCTGCTCGCCGACTTCCCCAACCTGGTCGTGCTGCGCACCTTCAGCAAGGTCTACGGCTTGGCCGGCCTGCGGGTCGGCCTCGCGCTCGGCTCGGCCAAGTTCCGCGCCGCGGTCGACGCCGTGCGGCAGCCGTTCAGCGTCAACGCCCTCGCCCAGGCGGCGGCGGCGGAGGCGATCCTGCACCAGGACGACGTCGAGCGACGGGTCGAGCGGACGCTGGTCGAGCGGGTCCGGGTCGAGGCGGGGCTGAGCGAGCTGGGGCTTGCCACGGCGGAGACCCAGACCAACTTTTCCTGGGTCGATCTCGGCGACGCTGAGGAGGGCGAGGTGGTGGCCGCTCTCGCCGAGCGATCGATTGCCGTCCGACCGGGCACGCCCCTCGGTGATCCCGGCCACATCCGGGTCAGTTATGGAATCCCTGCCGAGAACGACCGCTTCCTGGATGCTCTCGCAAAGATCCTCGACTAACTTCGGTTCACCTGCTACAAAGTCCTCAGTGAAGCGAACAGGCCACACCGCGATCGAGTTCCGCGCCACCGGCGCCGCGGTTGTCCCTGCCTTCATCTATTTCTGGCGATTTAGCTAGGCGTCCGGCCTGGCGGCGTCGCGCCGCACCCATAGAGCGTTGGCCGGGCGCCGATCCGATTGGTTCGCGTGTTTCGCGATGCTCACGCTCGCATGGCGAATTCCGCACGGAAAGTAGAGTTTCGATCGTGGAGAAAGGCGGCGGCAAGATGATCATCGGAATGCGGGGGGAGGCGCGGGACCGAGTTCGCGACCAGCGGATCGAGCGGGTCGTTGAGCTGGTCTCGCCAGAAGCGCTGCTCACTGACCTGCCGCTCGGCGAGGAGCGCGAGCGAGCGGTGGTGCGCGGGCGTGAGGCGACGGGCAACGTTCTTGAACGGGTTGACGATCGGCTGTTGGTCGTGGTCGGGCCCTGCAGCGTGCACGACGTCGAGGCGGCACTCGAGTACGGCGGCAGACTCGCCGAGCTCGCCGGCGAGCTCGGCGATGACTTGCTCGTCGCGATGCGGGTCTACTTCGAGAAGCCGCGGACGACGACCGGCTGGAAGGGCCTGATCAATGACCCGTACCTGGACGGTTCTTGCGACGTCAACGCCGGCTTACGCATGGCTCGCACTCTGCTGCTCCAGGTGCTTGACCTCGGCTTGCCGATCGGCTGCGAGTTCCTCGACCCAATCACGCCGCAATACATCTCCGACACGGTCGCCTGGGGCGCGATCGGCGCTCGCACGACCGAGAGCCAGATCCATCGCCAACTCGGCTCCGGCCTCTCGATGCCGATCGGCTTCAAGAACCGCACCGACGGCAACGTCCAGGTCGCGGTTGACGCGGTGCGGGCCGCGGCGGCCCCGCACGCCTTCGCCGGCATCGACGACGCCGGCCGCCCGGCGATCCTCCACACGGTCGGCAACCCAGATGGCCACGTCATCCTGCGCGGCGGCCGGGGCAGGCCCAACTGCGACCCGGAGGGCGTCGCCGAGGCGCTGGAGATGCTGTCGGGCGCCGGCCTCGCCGAGCGGATCGTGATCGACGCCTCCCACGACAACAGCGCCAAGGACCCGGCGAAGCAGGTGGAGGCGCTCGCCGAGATCGGCGAGCAGGTGGCCGCGGGGAACGCGGCGATCGTCGGCGTGATGCTGGAGTCCTTCCTGGTCGAGGGCCGCCAAGACCTTGGCGCCAGCGACTCACTCACCTATGGGCAGTCGATCACCGACCCCTGCATCGACTGGGAGCACACCGTAAAGGCGCTGGAGGGTTTGGCGGCCGCGGTCCGGGCGCGGCGCGGCTGATGCGCGTAGCCGTCCTCGGCGTGGGCCTGATCGGAGGCTCGATCGGACTTGCCGCCAAGGAGCGGCTTCGATCCGAGGTGGTCGGCTGGGGCCCGAACCGGCCCACGGTGGACCGGGCCTTGGAGATCGGGGCCATCGACCGCCCGGCCCCTTCGGTCGGAGAGGCCTGTGCCGGCGCCGACGTGGTGTTTTGCGCAGCGCCCGTGGCGAAGCTTCCAGAGTTGGCCCGGGCCGCGCTCGAGGCAAGCGGTCAGGACACGGTCGTGACCGATGCCGGCTCGACCAAGCGTGAGCTCGTCGCAGCGCTCGGCGACGATGAGCGCTTCATCGGGGGCCATCCCCTCGCCGGCGCTGAGACCGCCGGTGTAGGGAGCGCCCGGGCTGATCTCTTCGAGGGCGCTCGCTGGTACCTGACGCCGACAGAGCGATCCAGCGGGGTCCTCTACGACCGCCTGCAGCGCACGATCGCCGGGCTCGGAGCTCGGCCGCAGGCAATCGACGCCGAGGCGCATGACCGATTGATGGCGACCGTGAGCCACCTGCCGCATGTGCTCGCCAATGTCCTCGCCGCCCAAGCAGCGGCAGAGCTGACGCGCGACTCCGAGCGGTTGCCGGAGGTGGGCCCGAGCTTTCGCGACGCGACCCGGGTAGCCGGCTCGAACCCGCCGATGTGGGCCGACATCTTCACCGCGAACAGCGACGCGGTCGCGGCGGCAATCGATGACGCCATCGCCCGCCTGGGCGAGGCGCGAGAGCTGATTCGCTCCGGCGAGTCGGGCGCGGTCACGACTTGGCACGCCAACGCCGGAGCCGACCGTAACCGCCTGCGCGAGGCCGACCAGGCTGGCGGACCCTTGCGCGAGTTGCGCGTGGTTGTGGCCAACCAGCCCGGCATTGTGGCCGAGCTCGCCCTGGCGCTGGGCGAGGCGGGGGTCAATATCGAGGACATGGCTCTGCATCCGGCGGCGGACATGAGGTCCGGCGCGATCTCCCTCTGGGTGGCCGGTGA
>DATNGU010000225.1:0-3479 GCA_035605775.1 Solirubrobacterales bacterium
CCGGACGACCCCTACCTGACCTTCACCTACTAGGGCGGCTCACTCCCACTCGATCGTGGCGGGGGGCTTCGAGGAGATGTCCAGCGCGACGCGGTTGACCTCGCGGATCTCGTTGATGATCCGGTTGGAGACGCGCTCGAGGAGGTCGTAGGGGAGCCGCGCCCAGTCCGCGGTCATCGCGTCATCTGAGGTGACGGCGCGGATCACGATCGGGTAGGCGTAGGTGCGACCGTCGCCCTGCACGCCCACCGAGCGCACGACCGGCAGCACGCAGAAGGACTGCCAGAGCTGGCGGTAGAGCTCGGCGGCGCGGATCTCCTCCTGCAGGATCGCGTCGGCGGCGCGGAGGATGTCGAGCCGCTCCCTGTTGACCTCGCCACCGACGATCCGGATCCCCAGGCCCGGCCCCGGGAAGGGCTGGCGCCAGACCATGCGCTCGGGCATGCCCAGCTCGGCGCCTACCGCCCGCACCTCGTCCTTGAACAGCATCCGCAGCGGCTCGACCAGCTCGAACTCGAGGTCGTCGGGCAGGCCGCCGACGTTGTGGTGCGACTTGATCGTCGCCGCGTGATCGCTGCCGCCCGACTCGATCACGTCCGAGTAGAGAGTGCCCTGGACGAGGAAGTCGACCTCGTCGAGCTTCGCCGCCTCCTCCTCGAAGACGCGGATGAACTCCTCGCCGATGATCTTGCGCTTGCGCTCGGGATCGTCGACCCCGGCGAGCCTGGCGAGGAAGCGCTCTTCGGCATCGACATGGACCAGGGGAATGCCGAACTGGGCGAATGCCTCCACCACCTGCTCGGCCTCGTTCAACCTCATCAGTCCGTGGTCGACGAAGACGCAGGTCAGTTGCTCCCCCACAGCCCGGTGGACGAGCAGCGCAGCGACCGAGGAGTCGACCCCGCCGGAGAGCCCACAGATCACTCGACCCGCGCCGACTTGGGCGCGAATCGCGGCCACCTGCTCGGCGATCACCGATTGCGGCGACCACTGCTCCTCGCAGCCGGTGATCTCGCGCAGGAAGCGGGTCAGGACCTCGGTCCCGTAAGGGGTGTGGACGACCTCGGGGTGGAACTGGATCCCATACAGGCCGCGGTCGGGCGCCTCGCAGGCGGCGACCGGCGAAGCCGGGGTCGAGGCGAGCGCCGCGAAGCCAGGCGGCGGCTCGAAGACCGAATCGCGGTGACTCATCCAGCAGCTCTGCTCCTCCGGCAGGCCGGCAAGAAGTCGGCCACCGGCATTGCGCAGGGTCAGCTCGGCGCGGCCGAACTCTCCCGACTCCGCCCCTTCGACCTTGCCGCCCAGCGCTTGGACCATCGCCTGCATCCCGTAACAGATGCCAAGCATCGGAATGCCCAGGTCAAGCAGTTCGGTCGGGAAGGGCGGCGCCCCCGGCTCATAAACCGAAGCCGGCCCGCCGGAAAGCACCAAGCCTTTCGGCGCCCTCTGCCGGATCGACTCAGCCGAAGCGGTGGCGGGCAAGAGCTCTGCAAACACGCCACATTCGCGGATCCGCCGCGCGATCAGCTGCGAATACTGGCCCCCGAAATCGAGGACGAGCACCTCCTCGGAGGCCTGGGCCGGCGCTGCAAAGGCGCCGGCCTCAGTCGTCGGCGACTCCAACACCGGCGGAAACCGCCGCGCGCCCGTTAGAGCCCATCCCCACAGCCTGCTCGTTCTGCAGCTTCTTGCCCTCGCTCATCAGCGCCGGAGCGACCATCACCTCAGCCCGCTGGAAGGAGCGGATGTCCTCGTAGCCGGTAGTTGCCATCGAGGTTTTCAGCGCTCCCATTAGGTTGAAGGTGCCGTCGTTCTCTTGGGCGGGGCCGAGCAAGATCTCCTCCATCGTCCCGTCCTGCTTAGTCGAGACCCGGGTACCTCGCGGCAGCGAGGGATGGAAGGTCGCCATCCCCCAGTGGAAGCCACGCCCCGGCGCCTCCTTGGCGCGAGCGAGCGGCGAGCCGACCATTACCGCGTCGGCGCCGACCGCGATCGCCTTGGAGACGTCGCCGCCGGTGCGCATGCCGCCATCGGCAATGACGTTGACGTACTCGCCGGTCTCCAGCATGTGCTGGGCGCGGGCCGCGGCGACGTCGGCGATCGCGGTCGCCTGCGGAACGCCGATGCCGAGCACGCCGCGCGTGGTGCAAGCGGCGCCGGGGCCGACGCCAACCAGGACGCCGACGGCTCCGGTCCGCATCAAGTGCAGGCCGGTCGAGTAGGAGGCACAGCCGCCGACCACGGTCGGGACTGGCACTTCGGCGATGAACTCCTTCAGGTTAAGCGGCTCAACCGTGGTCGAGACGTGTTCGGCTGAAATCACCGTGCCCTGGATGACGAGGATGTCGATCCCGGCCTCGACCGCGATCTCGTAGTGCTCGCGCACCTTCTGCGGGGTCAGCGAGCCGCAGGCGACGGCGCCGCGCTCCTTGATCTCGGCGACCCGCTTACCGATCAGCTCCGGCTTTACCGGCTCGGCGTAGATCTCCTGCATGATTCGGGTTGCCTGATGCTTGGGCGCAGCGGCGATCTTCTCCAGCAGCTCCTCGGCATCCTCGAAGCGGGTCCAGATCCCCTCCAGGTTGAGCACGCCGAGGCCGCCCAGCTCATTGACGAGGACGGCGGTGTCGGGACTAACCACGCCATCCATCGCCGAGGCGACGAGCGGCAGCTCAAACCGGTAGGGGCCGAGGGTCCAGCTGATGTCTATGTCGTCGGGATCGCGGGTGCGGCGCGACGGAACGATCGCGATGTCATCGAATCCGTAGGCGCGCCTCCCCTTCTTGCCTCGACCGATGTCGATCTCCAAAATCGATCCTCCAAAGAAGGTAGTGGCGTTGAACAGCCAGCCTACACTTCTGCGTGGACCTCCAGATCGCGCACCTCGACCTCATCGAGCAGGCGCTCGACCCGGTGGCGATCGATAGTGCCGGCACCGAAGTGCTGCGTCGACTCGGCGCCACAGGCGACGCCGTAGGCGAGGCAGTCCGCAGCCTCGCGACCGTCGTAGAGGGCCGCCACGTAGCCGGCCAGGAAAGCGTCCCCGGAACCGACGGTGGACACCGGCTCGAGCGGTTTGGTGCGGACTTCGAGCATGCGCCGCTCTGCACCCTCGCCGACCACCGCGACGCAGCCGTCGGGCCGGGTGATCGCCGCTTCGCCGGCTCCCAAGCGGACCAGCTCGGAAAGCCCCTGGACGAAATCGTCGCCATCGGCGAACTCCTGTCCGACCAGCTCCTCGGCCTCCTGCTCGTTGGGGGTCACAACCGAAGCACCGGCGCGCAGACCAGCCAGCATCCCGTCGCCCTCGGAGTCGAGAATCGAGATCACGCCGCAGCCGCGCAAATCCTCCACCAGGCGCGCGTAGAGCTCGGCGGCGGCGCCGGGCGGCAGGGTCCCGGCAAGGACACAGACCTTCGCCCCCGCGGCCAGGTAGCGCAGACGCTCGACAAAGCGCTCAACCTCCTCCGGGCTGACCG
>DATNGU010000226.1:0-4632 GCA_035605775.1 Solirubrobacterales bacterium
TACTTCCTTAGAACCCTAAGACGAGAGGTACGTCATGCCGAAGTCAACGCGCAACACCGGAAAGCCCTGGACGCCCGCCGAAGTCAAACAGCTCCGGACACTGGCGAAAGGCAATACGCCGACTCGAGTCATTGGCCTGAAGTTGGGCCGCACCCCAGCCGGCGTCAGCTCGAAGGCTGGTCAGAAGCGGATCTCGCTAAAGCCTGTGAATCAGAGCCCCTACAACCGCAAGGGCTAGTCACGTCTAGGTCAGAAGGGATTGAGGATGAAGGGTGAGGTGGCATTGGTACACGAGCACGGCCAGGATTTCGCGATCTTGGCCGTCAAAAGCAACGTAATCTCCGGCTCGCAGTCGCGCGAGGAGATGGTGGCCTTTGGACGGAGAGAATTTGGTGTCAGAACTGCCCTGCTAGCCAAAAACGGACAGACCTGGGGTGACCAAGACATTGTCAATTGGCTTGACGGTGTCCTTGTAGAGCAATTGTCCTGGCGAGAGTTTTCGGTCGGATGATCGGACGAGGGTGAAATACACGGATTCACAATTGCGCATTTGGGACGATCAGCGCCTGCGAGTGGGCCGCGACAAGCGCAACGAACTCATGAATCAAGCCTCGGGCTTGATCGACAAGCTGAAGACGGAGATCCCAGAGTCCACCGCCTTCAAAGTCGAGCGCTTCCGCCGTGCCGGATCCCTGATGAAGGCTACGGCCCTCTATCCGCGGGCGGATATCGGCATTGACGCCGATATCGCCGTCTATCTCAATGACTCCGAGGCAACGGACTGGGATCTTTCGACTCTTCATGCGACCCTGCGCGAGATCGCGATCAAGGTCTACCCGGCCAAGTCAGCAGCGGACTTCTGGGTGCAGCCCCACACCCTGGGGCTTGAGTTCCGCGCTTCCGGCCTCAAGGTTGATCTGGTACCCCTGCTCGCGATCGACGGCGATACCGAACGTGGCTGGATGGTCAATTCCAACGGCCAGCGATCACATGTCGCCGACATCCCGGCCCACATCAAGTTCGTTCGCGATCTCGCTAACGAAGACCCCCACTACCGGCCGCTGGTCCGGATGGCAAAGCGTTGGCGCAGCGAGGCGGAGCTGAAGGAGGAGCTCGGCTCCTTCCCGATCGAGCTGATCCTGGCCCAGATCAACGTCCAACAGGGTCCGCCGGCAACCCTCGAAGCTGGCCTGCAGCGCTTCTTCCTCTATCTGGCGCAGTCCGAACTTCGCGAGCCGATCCTCTCCGGACACTCATCGGCGCCAGCCTCCCAGGCTCCGGTCCAGATACTTGACCCGGCCGATCGCGACAACAATGTCACGGCCTTGGTCACCGACGATGAGCGGGCCGAAATAGTGGCGGCGGCGACCACGGCCTGGGAGACCCTGGTCACTGCCTCCCAGCTCGGTGGCAAGGGCGAGACCAAGGAACTCTGGCAAGAGGTCTTCGGCACCAACTTCACGACCGAGGAGGGCGTGTGAGCGAAAGTGACAGCTACTCAGAGAGCTTCTCAGCTGCCGACGTCGTCAAGGTCGCCAACCGCTTCGGTGCCGACTTGGTAATGCTCGCGCAGTCCAGTGAAGCGATGGGGGCGACGAGGGCGGCGGAGGCGATCGAGGACATCAAGCTCTTTGCCAAGAAGCAATACATCGAGCGGATCTCTGTCATCCTCGACGACGCCGACGGCAAGCAGCTACGAGCTCGTCGATACGAAGTGTCCATCGACGCCTCGCTCTGGAGTCCCGATCGACCGGGGAACAACCTCTGGCCGAAGACATCAGGGGGTGAAATCTCGCTGGTGATCCACTACTCTGGCGCCTGGGACTCGCTCGGCGACGTCGCCAAGGCGAACTTCAAGAAGGAACTGAAGCGGCCATGGGGTCCCACCGACCGCGACACCAGCTTCTCGAACATGAGCAGCACCGGATCGCGGCGCTACTCCTCCAACTCCTACGGGCTCGAGCGAACGGACTTCGAGTGAGCGACTCCGAGCTCTTCGAGCTCGAGCTGGCGCTTCCAGACGCCGACCTGGCGGCTCTCGGCGAGCGCCTGATCGGCTTCGAGCAGCGCTACGCGCGACTGGGCCGTGCCTTCCAGATGCTGCTCGATCCCGACAGCGTCAAGGCCTGGGCATCAAAGCACCACGGTCCCAACCTGCACATCGTCGAGGTGCTCTCAGAACGCTATCCGCTGGTCATCCTTCACGGCGACGTCGGCACCGGCAAGACCGCATTCGCCGAGGTCGCGGCTGACCGGCTCTGTCGCCCGCCACGGCCCGAAGGGACGCTGATGAAGCTCTCGACCCGCGTGCGCGGGATCGGCAAGGTGGGTGAACTCTCCAGCCTGATCAACGAAGCTTTCGCTGCGGTCGAAGTCGCGGTCGGCAAGAAGCGCGCCGCGATCTTGATCATCGACGAGGCCGACTCGCTGGCGGCAAGCCGCGACGGCGATCGCAGCCACCACGAGGACAAGGTCGGCGTCAACACCCTGATCCAGAAGATCGACGACATCCGCCGCCTTGACGGCCGCCTGCTGGTCTTCCTCTGCACTAATCGTTTCGGCGTGATCGATCCTGCCCTGATTCGACGCGCCGGTCACGTCGAGCGCTTTAGTCGCCCCGACGACGCCGAGCGCCGAGCGCTGCTTGCCTACGACACCGACGGCCTCGGCATCTCCGCCGTCGATCTCACCAAGGTAGTCAAGCTGACCGGTCCCAGGGATTCGCGGTTGGGCTTCACTTTCTCCGACATCCGTACCCGGCTCATTCCCGAGGCCGTTCTCTCCGCATATCCCGAGCGGCCTCTGAAGGGTGCGGATCTGATTGCCGCAGCGGAGAACCTCGATCCCGCGCCGAGCCTCGAAGAGGACGCCTGAGTGGCGCGCCGAGTCCACCTCACCGGCAGCGCTTCTAAGGACTGCGACCCCGAGCTGCTGCGGTGGGCGCATGAAGCGCTCCGCGAGTTCTTGCGGGCTCACCTGCGTGAGGGGGGCAGTCTCATCGCCCAGCTCGGTGGCGAGCCTTACCATCCCGCTGACGCGACCCTCCCGCTGACCTTCGACTGGTTGATCCTCGAAGCGGCACTGGAAGCGTTGCGCGCCGGAGAGGCCGCGCCGCGGCCGAGGATCCGCTGGTCCAGCTGCGTGGTTCCCAGCGCGGTGTCAAGCAGATTTTCACTGAGCGGCACTCGCTATTCGACGAGCTGCTTGGGCTCGGGGCCGTCGAAGTGAAGCTGCTGCCCGACACCTGGCGTTCGGGGGCACTGATCCGGCAAGCGCAGGCCCGGATCGGCGACGTCCTCGTCACCGCCAGCGGCGGCGCCGGTGCCGAGCACCTGGCCGACCTCTACGCCCAACGTGGCCGCCCAATCGTTCCCTGGTCGATCGACCTCGGCTCTTCGGGCGACGACGGCGCCGTTGGCGGCGGACTCGGGCTCGCCAGGAAGGCACTGGTGGATTGCGCCGGCTTTTTTCGCCTCGCCTCGGGCGGTGGGGGAGAGGCGAGGCTGATGGCTTTGGAGGTCAAGCCTCAGCAGCTGGTCTCCGCGAGGAACGTCGGTGGCGCACTCGCCGGCTTGATCGGCGATCTAGAGCTTCCCCGTGCGTTCTGCATCCGCCTCTTGAATCCCGACGTCAAGAACTACCAAGCGGTGGAGGACCACTTTCGGGAGGTCGTCGGCCCGGTTCTCGAGGGCCTCGACTACCGGGTGATCGACCTTGGTATCGCGCGGCAGGAGGCAGCTTGGATGAACGCGGAGATCTTCGAGCAGCTCGACCGTGCGGCGCTCGTCTACTGCGATCTGACCGGTCAGCGTCCCAACTGCTACACCGAGCTCGGCTACGCGCTCGGCAACCAGCAGCGGGTGATTATCAGCGCCCACACCGACGAGGGCATTGCGTTCGACACCGACAAGCTGCCCTGTCGTTTCTGGTCGGCCACCGAAACTGTCGACCGCCGCCAGGAGCTCCTGCGTGAGCACATCAACCGCTTCGGCACCTTGCCGCCGATCGTCGCGGCAGCATCGCTGCTGTGAGCGAGCGCGCCGACGTCTACTTTTCCGCCGACATTGAGGCCGACGGTCCGATCCCCGGCCCCTACTCGATGCTCTCTTTCGGCCTCGTCGTCGCCGCCCGCTTCGACGGCCACGACTTCGAAGCTCGTGACCCCGAGGCCGAGACCTTCTACCGCGAGCTGCAGCCGATCTCAGGCAGGTTCGACCCCGAAGCCCTGCGGGTCGGCGGGCTCGATCGCGACCTGTTGATTCGCGAGGGGAGGACGCCGACGGATGCAATGAGCGAGGCGGCTATCTGGGTTGATCGCATCGCCGCAAAGGACCGCGCAATCCTCGTCGCTTTTCCTGCCTCCTTCGACTGGCTCTATCTCTATTGGTACTTCGTCCGCTTTTCGCGTCACGGCTCGCCGTTTGACTTCTCCTCCTGTCTTGACATGAAGACGATCTTCCAGCAGCGCGCAATGGTGGTGATGGATCGCGCGGGCATTGGCGATCTGTCTCCTGAGCTGAAGTCGGAGCACCCTCACACGCACAATGCTCTCGATGATGCGCTTAGGCAGGCCGAGATATTTCAGCGTCTCTGGTATTGGCGCCTAGGAGAGAGCAAGTGAGTTGAGGTGTT